>JBCCKJ010000227.1:0-4598 GCA_039027455.1 Pseudomonadota bacterium
GAATTGCGCCGCGGCGTGTGAGCGACCGGCGCAATATGTTGGCGCAACTGCCAGTTCGCGCTCCGGTGACGCGCTACGAAGAGCGCGATTCGACACGTTGTGTTGAGATTCAGCAGATTGCCGGCGTCGAGACGGGCAGTGGAAACCGTCTGCTTCTCTTTATGCGCGACGCTGATATCTTGAGCATCAACCTTGAAAAAGCCTGCCGCGCGCGAGACTTCTACTCCGGGTTTTATGTCGAACCCAACGAGGATGGAAAGCTATGCGTGTCGCGTGATATCCTAAAGTCTCGCAATGGCGCGCGCTGCAATATCAAGCGCATGATGGAGCTTGAAGAGTTGGACGAATAGGCCCGCTCGGCGCGTTCTTCCTCCGATATGGCGTGGACTTTCAAAGCAGCCTTTGGTCACAGAGGGCACGATTTCTTGACTTTTCAGGCCCGTTTGCACAAAGGGGCGGCGCGTTTGGCAATCTTCAAATGCGCATACAGCTCTTTCAAATAGAGCGAACCGCGAGTGAGCGCCGCTTACCGCCAATCCGAAAAAGCACATACCTAAGCATGACCTTCGCCGATCTCGGCCTCTCACCTGAATTGCTTTCCGCTGTCGAGGACGCGGGGTATTCCGAGCCGACTCCCATTCAGGCGCAGGCTATCCCTGCCGTTCTGATGATGCGGGACATTATCGGGATCGCCCAAACCGGGACGGGTAAGACGGCGAGCTTCGTCTTGCCAATGATTGATGTGATGGCGTCGGGGCGTCGGCGCGCTCTCATGCCGCGCTCGCTCATTCTCGAACCCACGCGCGAACTTGCCGCGCAAGTGGCTGAGAATTTTGAGAAGTATGGCAAGAACCACGACCTCAAAATGGCCTTGCTGATCGGCGGCGTTCAGATGGGTGATCAGCTCAAGACGCTCGATGAAGGCGTCGATGTTCTGATCGCCACACCGGGTCGGCTTATGGACCTGTTTGAGCGCGGCAAGATCTTGCTTAACGGCTGTGAACTGCTGGTCATTGATGAAGCGGATCGCATGCTCGATATGGGCTTCATTCCCGATATCGAGTTTATCTGCTCAAAACTTCCCGAAACCCGGCAGACCATGCTGTTTTCGGCCACAATGCCGCCGCCGATTGAGAAGTTGGCGAAGAAGTTCCTATCTAACCCGCAGCGTATCGAAACCGCGCGGGCCGCCACGACAAATAAGGACATCACCGCCTTCAAAGTGCCGGTGAAGTCGCGCCAGAAGCGCGAGACCCTGCGTTGGCTTTTGCAGAACGACCATGTGGACACGGCGATCATTTTCGCCAACCGCAAGACGACAGTCCGCGAGTTGAACAAAAGTCTGCAGCGGCATGGGTTTGCGAGCGGTGAAATCCATGGCGACATGGATCAAAACTCACGCCTGGCCGAGCTTGATCGCTTTAAGTCGGGTGACGTGAACATATTGGTCGCGAGCGATGTCGCGGCGCGCGGCCTCGACATTAAGGGCGTAAGCCACGTCTTCAATTTCGACACGCCGTGGCACCCTGATGACTACGTTCACCGTATTGGCCGCACGGGGCGTGCTGGGGCAAAAGGTCGCGCGTTCACTTTGGTCAGCGATGAAGACGCGGAAGCGATCGCGAATGTCGAGAAGCTAACCGGCGCTGCGATCAAGGTCTTCGGCAAGGAAGACGTTCGCGTCGAACTGGCCGATCCGGTCGCCGCTCATGAAGAGGGTGAGGCGGTCGGAGACGAAAGTCCCAAAAAGCCGCGCCGCGAACGCAGTGGCCGTGACGCAAAGCACGACCTTAAAGGCAATACCGAGGCGGGCGAAAAACCACGCCGCTCGCGCAGTCGCCGCCCGCGCGAGGATGACGAAGAGCCGATCCCTGTCGGCGAATGGAATGGGCCCAAACCCGGTTTTCTTGATGTGGGTTTTGGTTGAAGCCGTGGGCAGGGGTCTGCGCTAACGTCGCTTTAACCGCCTTGTGCCAAAGCGCACCGGTATGGGCGATGTCTCAAGCAATCTCTGGAGCGTGCTGGTCGAGATCTGGCCAATGGCGGTCGTGTTCATTGCGTTGGCGCTGGCCACGAAGCGCGAGCGAATTATTCAGGCGATCAAGCGGTCAAAAGACGAAGCGGTAACCAATATCCTGCTGTTTGCGTTCAACGCGTTGATTGCGATCCCTCTTTGCCTCGCGCCTGTCCTCATTTTGGAGGCCACCCTCCGCTCGGTGCGCTTGGTCAGCGAAGAGGCGTGGGTCGGCGTGCCCCATGCCGTAACCATTTTTCTCGCGATCCTCGTAATCGATTTCACCGCTTACTGGCGTCACCGTTTTGAGCATTCGCGCGGCATGTGGCGCTTTCACGCAACCCATCACGCCGATACCGCGATGCATTGGCTTTCGGTCCAGCGCAAACATCCGGTCGCACGCTTGCTTGCCTTCTTCATGGACCTCACTCTGGCTTGGTTTATCGGATTGCCAGTGATTGCGATTATCGCCGCTGGAATTCTCCGCTCTTGGTGGGGGTATTTCTTGCACGCCGACGTGCCTTGGACCCTAGGTGCAGCCGGCAGCTTTCTGATGTCGCCAGCCGCGCACCGCCTGCACCATATCCGCGACGAAGAACTGATGGGACACAATTACGGGAACACCGTAACGCTTTGGGACAAGCTGTTTGGCACCTATCTTGATCCGGCACCCTACGTGAATTGCGAGACCGGGATTGAAGAAGGAACACGCGGATTCCTCGGCGAACTCGCCCGGCCGTTTGAGAAACGGTACCGCACATCTAAAGCCCTCGAGTCCACCGAGGCCAAGACCGTCTGAGCGCTACTCGACAACCGTCACGAAGCTGTCGATCACGCGTTTAGTGCCGTGATCTTCGAATTCGATTTCCAGCTTGTTGCCTTCCTGATCGACCACGCAGCCCACGCCAAACTTGGTGTGGCTCACCATAGCCCCGATGCGAATGTCCGGGCGCGGCGATGAGGCAAAGCTTGCCGCGCTGCGTCCGCTTTCAGAAATCCGGCGCTGCTTGGTTTCATAACCTCCTGCGACAGCGCGTTGCCAACCGGGCCCACGTGTTTGCGCTTTGACCGGGTTTTGCTGCGCCACGTGCGCAAAGGGATCCTCGTTCTCGGACCAATTGGCGCGCCACAGGCTTGCACCGCCGGTCATCGTGGTTTCCTGTTCGATATGCTCTTCGGGAAGCTCTTCGATGAAGCGCGAAGGGATGGAACTGGTCCATTGCCCATAGATCCGCCGGTTGGCGGCGTGCAGGATGGTGCATTGCCGACGCGCTCGTGTGATCGCGACATAGGCGAGGCGGCGCTCTTCTTCGAGGCTGGCTAACCCACCTTCGTCGATCGCGCGTTGGCTTGGGAAAACCCCTTCTTCCCAACCCACGCAATAGACATGATCGAACTCAAGGCCTTTGGCCGCGTGGATCGTCATAATGGTTACGGTTTCCTCGTCGTCTCCGCGGTCGTTGTCCATGACGAGGCTAACATGTTCGAGGAAATCGCCGAGCGTTTCGTATTCCTCCATCGCCCGCACCAGCTCTGAGAGGTTTTCCGCACGGCCCGCGCTTTCGGCGGAGCGATCGTTGGAAAGCATGGTGTTGTACCCGCTTTCATCCAAAACAAGCCGCAAGAGATCGGAAGGGGTGAGGGCTTCCGCCGCCTCTCGCCAGGCGAGAAACTGGCGCATCAGACCGCCTATTGTATTGGCGGCGCGCTTGGGCAGTTCGTCGCTGTCAGCAAGCTCCAGCGAGGCCGCGGCGAGCGGCATCCCGGTGCGGCGGGCGTGCTGGTGCATCTTCTCCAGTGTCTTGGAGCCAAGTCCGCGCTTTGGCTGGTTATAGATGCGCTCAAACGCGAGATCGTCCTGAGGTTGCGCGATCACACGCAGATAGGCGAGAGCGTCGCGAATTTCGGCGCGCTCGTAAAAGCGAAAGCCGCCAATGATCCGGTAATTGACCCCGATCTGGATAAAGCGATCTTCAAATTCGCGGGTCTGGTATTGTGCGCGCACCAGAATGGCGACTTGATCCAGCGGGGCTCCTTCGCCTTCGAGTCTCTCAATATCCTCGCCAACGCGCCGCGCTTCCTCGGGTGCGTCCCAAACGCCGATGACCTTGACCTTGTCTCCGCCGTTTACTTCGGTCCAAAGCGTTTTATCGTGGCGCTGAGAGTTCGCGCGGATCAGGCCCGAAGCCGCTCCCAAAATATGCGGAGTGGAGCGATAATTTTGTTCGAGTCGGATCACCGCCGCGCCGGGAAAGTCCTTTTCAAATCGTAGGATGTTTGCGACTTCCGCGCCGCGCCAGGAATAGATCGACTGATCGTCGTTGATATAATGTCGGCGTTATGGAATCGAATGGAGGAGAAAGATGCAAAATGGAGGCGGTGCTATAAAGCCCTGCTAGTCCTGGAATATTTGATACGTAATGGCTCGATCCGAGTTATCGACGACAGTCGAAAAACAAATTCTCGGTGAAGCGTATTACCATAAAGATTCGAACAAAAAAGCGGTACAGATCGCCAGCCTTCCAACGACTGACGATATAGCCTGCATTATGTTCACCTCAGGTTCGACTGGCATGCCCAAAGC
>JBCCKJ010000228.1:0-4591 GCA_039027455.1 Pseudomonadota bacterium
AATCGCGAACCTTCAGGCCGCGCTCGACCGCGCGGTTCCTGATACGAAGATTGACGCGCAATCCTCTTGGTTGGGGCCGGTCTATCGCGCGATCGAAGCGCTTCAATGGCTGGCGATGGCGTTGATTGCGCTCGTCGCTTTCGCGACCGCCGGGGCCGTGTGGCTCGCGGCGCGCAGCGCCTTTGCCAATCACCGCGAAACCGTGGAAATTATACACCTTCTGGGCGGAACCGACGATCAGATTACGCGGGTTTTTCAACGAACGGTGGCTGTGGAAGCGAGCTTTGGAGCGCTTTTGGGCGTTATTCTGGGAGTGATCATTGTCTGGCTTCTGGGGCAGCGGTTCGCCGCGCTCGACAGCGGTATGATCGGGGGCGCTGGCTTGGGCTGGGGCGATTGGATGGTGATTGCAGCGATCCCGCTCATCGGTGTTGTCGTGGCGATCCTGACGGCGCGGGTCACCATTTCGCTTGCGTTAAGGGCCATGCTGTGAAGAGACAGGATTGATGGTTCGCACAATCCTTTCCGCTGTTTTCCTTGGCTGGGCGCTGGGCTTCCTGTGGTTCGCCGTGGCTTTGCCGCAGCCTGCGCAAGGGGTGCAAACCGACGCGGTGATTGTACCAACGGGCGGCGCTGGGCGCATCGCGCGTGGGCTGGATGTGCTCGACAACGGGCTCGCCAATCGTTTGTTGGTGACCGGTGTGGATCCGGAAGTGAAACCGGGGGAATTCGCCGCGCAGTTTGAGGTGTCTCAAGCGCTGATGGAGTGCTGCATCACGCTGGGCTCTATGGCGGCCGACACGCGCGGCAACGCGTTTGAAACGGCGCAATGGGTGGAGCGCAACGGGGTGGCTTCGCTGCGGCTTGTCACCACCGATTGGCACATGCGCCGCGCCGCGAGCGAGCTTGATCGCAAGCTGCCCGATGGTGTGCGCGTCGTGCGCGACGCGGTTCCCTCGCAGCCCAGCCTTGGCGCGCTGTTCCTCGAATATCATAAGCTTATCGCCAGCTGGATTTCCGGCTGGTTCAACTTCTAAGCCGCGAGCGAGCGAGACAAAGATGTCCCTTCTGCGCAGCCTCGTGTTTTATCCGGTCTTTTACGGGTTCAGCGCGGTCTTGGTGATCGCTTCGGTTCTCGCAATCCCGCTTGGGCGGGACAAACTGCGCGGCGTGGTGGCGGCATGGGGGCGTTGGCATCGCTGGTGTCTGCAATCGATTGTCGGCATTCGCGTGGTGCGAGAGGGGGAGCTTCCCGACAAAGCTGTTCTGATCGCGGTGAAGCACGAAAGCTATTTTGAAGCGATCGACATGCCACGCCTGTTTCGTTTCCCCACCGTCTTTGCGAAGCGCGAACTCTTCCTGATTCCGGGTTGGGGCTATTCCGCAAAGGTTTATGGATTGATCCCGGTGGCGCGTGACAAAGGCGCGCGGGCCTTACGCGAAATGATCAAAACCGCTCGCGCTCGCGTGGCCGAGGGGCGGCCGCTTGTGATCTTCCCCGAAGGCACAAGGGTGGAACACGGCGCGCAGCCGCCTCTGCAATCGGGCTTTGCGGGCACGTACAAGCTGCTTGGGTTGCCAGTCGTCCCCATCGCGGTGAACAGCGGTCCGGTGTATCACCGTCTCATCAAGCGACCAGGCACCATCACTTATCGCGTGGGCGAGACTATTCCCGCTGGCCTGCATCGCGAAGAGGTCGAAGCGCGCGTCCACGCGGCGATAAACGCGCTTAACGTCTAGTGCTCTCTTCCGAAGTCGGGCTTTTCGTCGTCTTGGCCTTGATCGATCACTTCGCGGCGAATGGCACGGGTGCGGCTGAACAATTCGTGCAGCGTCTCGCCATCGCCTGAGCGGATGGCGCGTTGCAGCGCGGTTAGATCCTCAGAAAAGCGGCCCAGCATTTCCAACACCGCGCCCTTATTGTTGAGGAAAACGTCGCGCCACATCACGGGATCGCTCGCTGCGATGCGGGTGAAGTCGCGAAAGCCGCCAGCGGAGTATTTGATCACTTCAGACCGCGTCACCTCTTCAAGATCGCTCGCCGTGCCCACGATAGTGAAGGCGATGAGGTGCGGGATGTGGCTGGTGACCGCCAGCACGAGGTCGTGGTGGTCCGCGTCCATGATCTCGACCCGCGCGCCGAGCTTGCTCCAGAATTCCGAAAGCGCGGCCACCGCATCTGGGTTGGCCTCCGGGGGCGGGGTGAGAATACACCACCGACCGGCGAACAGGCTCGCAAAGCCAGCCTCAGGGCCGCTCTCTTCAGTGCCCGCGACGGGGTGCGCCGGGATGACAATGCGCTCGGGCAGCGCCGCGCCAAGCGCTTCGATCACGCATTTCTTGGACGATCCGACATCGGAAATGATGGCGTCTTTCGGAAGATGCGGATCGAGTGCGCGCGCGGCGGCTTCCATCGCGCCGACCGGAACGCATAAAATGACCAGATCAGCCTGAGCCACCGCGTTGGCGGCGCTCTCGCACACCTCGTTCACCAGACCGCGCGCCTGCGCGGCGGCGCGCACGTCGGGATCGCGGTCATAGCCCGTGGTTGTGATCTCTGGCGCGCGCTCTGCGATGGCGAGGCCAATAGACCCGCCCAAAAGTCCAAGGCCGATGATCGCGACCCGTTCGACGCTCACGCCGCGGCCTCCGCGTGAGTCGCCAGCGTGGCGGCGACTGTGTCCATGTCTTCTTGCGTGCCGATTGTGATCCGCAGGTGATCGGGCAGACCTTGCCCCGGCAGGTGCCGCACGGCGTATCCGGCCTGCGCCAAGGCGTGCATCGCGGCCTCAGCGCTGAGCGTTCCAGCAAACTCCACCAGCACAAAGTTCGCCTCGCTGGGCAGGGCGCGCAGCCCGCGATTGCCCAACGCTTCGATTTGCGTTTCAAAGCGCTGGCGCACTTCAAGGTTAAGCTTCGCGGATTGTTGCACGAACGCCTGATCCGCGACCGCCGCCAGAGCCGCCTTCTGACCGCTGGCGCTGACGTTGAACGCCCCGCGCAGGCGATTGAGGTAATCAATCAGATGCGGCGCGCCATAGGCCCAGCCAATCCGTTCCGCCGCGAGGCCATAGGCCTTTGAAAAAGTGCGGGTAACAAGCACGTTTTCATGCGCCACTGCCAGATCAAAGCCGACGCGTTGATGCTCTGGCAGTAGGTATTCGGCGTAGGCCTCATCCAGAACCAGCAAGATGTCGCTGCGCAGCCCCGCGTGCAGGCGGCGCACTTCGCTTGGCTCTATCCATGTCGCGGTGGGGTTGTTCGGATTGTCGATCAGGACCACGCGGGTCTTGGGCGTGAGCGCCGCCAACAACGCGTCGACGTCAGCAGCGTAGTCAGCGTCCGCCGCCATTACCGGCGTTGCGCCGAGCTTGTGTGCGATCAGAGGGTAAAGCGAAAAGGAATAGCGCGAAAACAGCACTTCATCGCCTTGCCCAGCGAAGGCCTGCACCGCGCAATGGAGCAGTTCGCCCGATCCCGTCCCGCACACGATTTGATCGGGGTTGAGAGAGTGCAGCGCGCCCAAAGCCTCGCGCAGCTCGACGCAAGCCGGATCGGCGTAGAGCGCCGCTTGCGCGCGCATTTGCGCCAAGGCGGCCATCGCGGCGGGGCTCGTGCCCAAAGGATTCTCGTTCGCCGACAGCTTGATGAGCGCGCGCCCATCCGCCCCGCTTGCGCGGCCCGGTGTATAGGCGTGGATCTCATCAATCCAGGGTTTGGCGGTCGGTTTGGTCATTGCGTCGCCCGCTTGAACAAAAAACGCGTGAGCCACAAGCGGTTCTATGAACTTGTGGAAGCGCGCGTTTTTCTGTTTAGGCAAGCCATGGCCGCCGCGTTTGCTCCTACGACCTTCAAACTCCCTCAGGATTTGCCGCTCGACAGCGGGCAAAGCCTTGTCGGCGCTGAGATCGCGTATGAGACCTATGGTGAGCTCAACTCGGACAAATCGAACGCCATCCTGATCTTTCACGCGCTGACGGGTGATCAATATGTCGCCAGCGAGCATCCGATCACTGGCAAGCCCGGCTGGTGGGAGCGCATGGTCGGGCCGGGCAAACCAATCGATACGGATCGGTTCCACGTCATCTGCGCCAACGTCATCGGCAGCTGTTTGGGATCGACCGGCCCCAAGAGCCTCGCGCCCGATGGGGAGCCCTACGCCATGCGCTTCCCCGTCATCACCATTCGCGACATGGTGCGCGGGACACTGGCTTTGCTCGATGGGCTTGGGATTGAGCGTGTCCACGCGGTGGTCGGCGGATCGATGGGCGGCATGCAGGCCTTGAGCCTTGCAGCGAATTGGCCCGAGCGCGCCGAACGGGTGCTGGTGATCGCCTCAACGGCGAGGCACTCGGCGCAAAACATCGCGTTTCACGAGGTGGGCCGCCAAGCGATCATGGCGGATCCGGCCTGGGCGGATGGGGACTATTACGCGAAAGAGGGCAACGGGCCCGAAGCGGGTTTGGCGGTGGCGCGCATGGCGGCGCATATCACCTATCTTTCCGAAGCGGGCCTGACCGAAAAGTTCGGTCGGCGCCTGCAAGACCGGGACACAAAGAGCTTTGGCTTTGACGCGGATTTTCAGGTTGAG
>JBCCKJ010000229.1:0-4577 GCA_039027455.1 Pseudomonadota bacterium
AGGCTGGCCTTGAGATAGTTTTCGACGCAGGCGTGCTGCGACTTGGTGAAGTGGCCATAACGCAAAGCGTTCGATTCCACCGAGCACGCGCCGCCAATCGTATCGTGATAGGCGACCGATGTGTCGGTGATCGTCATCATCGGGCGACCTTCGTTTGAGCGGAGGATCGCGCCTTGCTTGAGAAACAGGTTGCCTTGAGCGGCCACAGTATCCTGCGCGCTGTAACGCTCGGTGTCGTCCTCTTCGGAATACATCAGAAGGTCGACCGCCTGATTTCCTTCGAGATCGACGATACGCAAGGTTTCGCCCTTTTTGACCGGGTGCACCCAGAAATGGCGGGCGTTGACCTTTTGGTCGTAGATGACCTCGCCGGGGAGGCTTTCGAGAGCTTTGTCAGCGGAAAGGGTGTCGGTCGTCACGTCATTCACTCCTTATCGGCGGTAATAGTCATCGACGTTCAGGAAGGCACGCTGCGCCTCGGGGGTGCTGTTGCGAACGGGATCGTCATCAGGGGCAATCGGCCCACGCCATGCGGTCGCTCGCAGCGGGGTGACAGTCCAGTCATCGCGCGGGTCCATTACGTGCGGGCAGTTTGCGATCACCAGCATCAGGTCCATCTCCGCGCGCAAGATCACCTGACGGTCGGGCTCAAACGGGCCAATTTGTGGTGTGATGCTGCCATCCTCTTCGATGACCACGCCTTTGAACAGGTTGATGCAGGGGTGGACGTCCTTGCGGCTCAGGCCATGCTTGCCCACGCCAAGAAGGAACCTGTCTCGCGTGTTTAGGAAATAGCGCCCCTTTTTCTCGCCCTTGCCGTACTTTGCGCTGCTCAGCTCCTCGTTCGAAGCGCCGCAAAACCCGTCATGCGTGCCCGCCGTATCCTCAAGGATGCTCATGAGCACCCGGCCCATGTCAGAAAGGAACATGCGGGCCTTGCCCTCACCCACACCGAAATAGCCGTTCCATTGGACTTTTTGTGTGTCGGCAATGTTAAAACGCTCGGTTGGCATCTCAGAGTTGAATATCTGGAACGAGGCGCAGGCATCACCCTTTAGGTCGATCAGGCGCAAACGCCCGCCGCGATTGATACGGCGAATGGCGTAACCGCCTGCCGCGATCGTCTCTTCCCAAATGAGATCCTCTTGGCTGACGCCATCAGGCAAGTCGTCAGCCTTGGGCGGGAGGATGGGCATGGACTCGACAACCGTGCTGCCAAGCGAGCGGGCGTGCTCTTTGGCGGCAATCGGATCGGCGAGTTCGGGCTGCGTCACGCGGCAACTCCTTGCTGAGGGCTCGAGGGTTCTTCGCCTTGCTCATGCAGCGGCGGGAGGAGCGAGGTTGTGGTCACAAGCTGAAGTTGGCGGACGCCACGCACAGAGCGCAGGGAATCGCACAGTTCTTCCAACCTTCGTGCGGGGCCCTGGACGAGAAGCACTTCGAGCGACTGATCGTTTTCAAGGAACACGTGCTGCGATGAGATGACCTCTTTGAGATATTCGCGCTGCTTGCTGGCGAGCAATTGGCGCGCGTTGCCCTGATCGCCGCGATACACCAGCGTAATCGTGCCCGCGAGCATCTCATCAGGGTGGCGCTGCGCCTGATGCTCAGCGATGGCGTGGCGGATCAGCTGCGCGATCATCTGTGAGCGCGAAGGCATGTCGCGCTCTTCGACCATGATGTCCAAATGACGCAGCAAATCGGATGGCAAACTCATAGAGAGCCGCGCGAGGCTTGCTGGATTTGCCGGAGCCGAGGGGTCTGTAGCCATAGGGAAGCGTCCTCTCACTTATTACAAATTGTGTCAATCGTAATACTGGATTCAGGTGGCAGGCTCGTTAGTTCCTCCACCCCCGACTGGGTCTTATCAACTTGCTGCCCAGCAAGCTCAGCTTCGCGAGCAATCTTGCGATCCAGCGAAAGGTCATAAACCACAGTTGCGCCAAATCGATTGGGAGCGTGCGGATCGACCCGCGACTTGTCCAGTGTAAGCACCCGAGTGCCCAGCGAAAACGCTTCCTGTATATCATGCGTGACCATCAGAATGGTCAGCGAATACTCCCGCCACAACTTCGTTATCAGAGCGTGCATGTCCGCCCGAATGCCCGGGTCGAGCGCTCCAAAGGGCTCGTCGAGCAGCAGAATGCGCGGCCGCTTTATCAAAGCCTGTGCAATCGCAAGCCGCTGCTGCATCCCTCCCGACATTTGCGCCGGATAAAGGTTAAGCGCGTCGCCCAGCCCCACGGCTTGAAGCATTTCGGTCGCCCGTTCGACGGCTGCCTTGCGCTTTAAGCCAAAGAGGCGCCCTGCGATGGGCGCGGCTTCGCACTCGAGGCCAAAGATCGTGTTGCCCAGAACCGTCAAATGCGAAAACACCGAATAGCGCTGAAACACAACGCCGCGTTCTGGCGTGCATTCAGCCTTAAGCGGCGCGCCATCCAAGGTGATCTTCCCGCGAGACGGCGCCGCTTGCCCGAGCACCAGCTTCAACAGGCTGCTTTTACCCGCGCCCGAGGGCCCGACGACCGAGACGAAGGCACCTTCATCAATATCAAGATTGATCCGCTCGAGCACGATCTTGTCGCCGTACTCGACCCAGACATTCTCAAGAGACAGCGCCGCACTCAATGCTCGCTCCCATGCGCCCAAGGGTAAAGCCGACGGCTGCTTTCAGCGAGCAGCCAATCGATCAACGCGGCGAGGATTGCGATCCAAAGGACATAGGGCAGGATAACATCCATCGCGAGGTAACGCCGCACCAAGAAGATCCGGTACCCGAGGCCGATATCAGATGCGATTGCTTCCGCAGAGATCAGAAACACCCAAGCCGGACCAAGCGACAAACGAAGCGCTTGGATTAGTCGCGGCATCGCCTGCGGCAAGGCAAAACGCAGCATAAGCTGCCAGGTGCTCGCACCCAAAGTCTGCGCCTTTACAATCTGCTCTCGTGGCAGATCGCCGATATAGGCGGCCAAATCGCGCACCATGAATGGCGCAATACCCACCACGATCAGAGCGACTTTGGCCGTCTCTCCAAGCCCGAAAACGATGAACAGAATAGGCAAAAGGGCAATCGGCGGGATCACTGCGATGCTAGTTACCGTCATCCCGAAGGTCGCGCGAAACGTAGGCAGCACGCCCAGTAACAGCCCGACAACCAACGCGGTAAGCGTTGAAATGCCTAACCCAAGACCTAACCTCTGTAAGCTCGCCAACGTGTCGGACCAGAACAGGTATCGTCCTGAAAGCTGGTCTTTCTCGAACACCAACGTCCACATCGCCTCCAACATGGCTGAAGGCATAGGAGTGATCTTTTCAGCGGGGTTGATCGCGTTGCGATCCGCCGCGACGATTAGATAAAGGATCAGAAGAGCGAGGATCGGCAGCAGGCCCAGAAGGACTTTGTTCCCCCTAAATCCTGCGGCCCAATCTCGGCTTGTCAGCCAGCTCATAGAACTCCTTTTCGCCAGCCCCAAGATCCCAGAGGGGGCTTGGCTTTGCAACTGTCTGCGGCTTATAGCGTGCCGTCGGCCGCCATCTGCATAAAGCTTGCGTCGAAACGCAGTGTGATGTTGGTTGCATCGCCCAGGGTGTTGCCGCCCGGGAATTCCATCCCAATCGCTTCGGCTGAGCGCGCACCCTGCCCAAACAAGCCCTGCGAAAAGCTGAAATCGCGCACACGCGTCATAGTCTCGACAAGCGCTGCGTCCGAAGTCGCAGACACCGCAGCCGCCGGATCGGCGTACAAATAGGTGGTTTCCAATTGGCCCTCGAAGGTTTCAAGATCGGTGCCGGCCAGCTTCGCCATCGCCGCGCGCGCGGCCTCACCTTCGGCCGTGTCCTGCGCCATCAGCGCCAACGTCTCGTACCAGATTCCAGCCAGCGCTTGCCCTAGTTTGGGATTGGCCTTGATCAACGCCGTGTCGACCACAAGCAGATCGACGATCTCACCTGGAATATCGGCCGAACTAAACACAAGGGTTGCGCCATCGGTTGCCTTCATTGTGGCAAGCTGCGGGTTCCACGCAACAGCGGCGGTCACGTCGTCCGACGTAAACGCGCCAGCGATGTCCGCGTCCGCCGTGTTGACCGTGTTGACATCGGTCATGGCCAGATCCGCGCTCTCAAGCGCGCGGGCCAAGAGATAATGCGACACCGACAATTCGACTAGGTTGACCTGCTCTCCTTTCAGCGCGCCAACACTGTCCGAGCCTTTTACAAGGATGCCGTCATTGCCGTTGGAATAATCTCCAACGATGATCGCGCTCGTGTCCTTACCGCCAGCCGCCGGAATGGTCAGCGCGTCCATATTCGCGACCGTTACGCCATCCAATTGACCCGCCGTGTATTGATTCACCGATTCAACATAATCGTTCACTTGAACAAAGTTGATCGTGATCCCGTACTTCTCTTCCCACTTGTCGACGATTCCGGCTTGGTCTGCGTAAGGCCACGGCATCCAACCCGCGTAGATGGACCATCCGATGTTAAAAGTGTCGCGCTGAGCGGAGCCTTCTTCTGGAGCCTCTGAGCAAGAGGCCAAAGCCAAGGCGAAGCCGATCGCCGCTAAAGAGAGA
>JBCCKJ010000230.1:0-4571 GCA_039027455.1 Pseudomonadota bacterium
GGCGACGTGCGAGAAGTGGCAGGTGCCGATGGTCATCACCTCGCTCGGCGCGCGAACGGAGATCTTCGACGCGGTGCGCAACTGGGGCGGGATCACGATGCACGACATCATCAACAACCGCTTTGCCAACAAGGCGATCGAGAAAGGCGCCGATGGCCTTATCCCCGTCGCCGCGGGCGCGGGTGGCCACGCTGGCACGCAGTCGCCCTTTGCCCTGATGCGCGAAATCCGCGAATGGTTCGATGGCCTGATCGCTCTGTCGGGCTCCATCGCCCACGGATCGTCTATTCTGGCCGCGCAGGCCATGGGCGCAGATTTCGGCTATTGCGGCAGCGCGTTCATCGCGACCGAAGAAGCCAACGCCGATCAGGGCTACAAGAACGGTATCGTGGAAGGCTCAGCCGAAGGCATCGTCTATTCCAACCTCTTCACCGGCGTGCACGGCAACTACCTGCGCTCCTCGATCGAGAACGCCGGACTGGACCCCGATGACCTGCCTGAGAGCGACCCGTCGAAGATGAACTTCGGCTCGGGCGGCAATACCAAGGCCAAGGCCTGGAAGGACATCTGGGGTTCGGGGCAAGGGATTGGCTCGGTCAAGTCGGTCGGCACGGTCGAAGACATGGTTGCGCGGTTTGAGCGTGAATACCACGAGGCCAAGGCCGCTTTGGCCGCCAAGTCGGGCTATGTAAGCTGGCAAGAAATGGCCGAAGCCGCCGAGTAAGGGCGCTTTAGGTTGAGGCCCAAAGCGCCTCGGCCATCGCGTCCAGTTCGGTGAAATCAAAACCGGCGCCGAGCGGATCTTTGCGATTGAGGATGAGGCGCTTGCGCTCGTCCAGCAACCGACGGCGCAGCGCGGTTTGAAGCAGTCGCAAGCGCATCAACGCCTCGATCCCGGCTTCGTCTTCGGTCTTCGTGCGAGCCTCAGCCCAGCGAGACTCAATGCGCCCTACCCGTTCGATGACCACCTCGTTATAGCGCCGGTGCGGCCCTCGATGCATCGGCAGGCCAAGACGCTGGGTCGCGGCTTCCGTCGCAGGAAGCAACAAGCCGTTGGATCGAAAATCATCGAAGCCAACGGGCCGTCGCCCCAAGTGTTCAAACATCTTGCTAAAGCACTCGGTCGACAAAAGCTGACGTGGCAAAAGGTGATGGCGTTGCAACCCCGGATCGTAGTGCGCAGTGCCCCGAGCGTTCACTTTTCGAAACGGGATGATAGCCCGTCTTTGCGCTAGCCCGTTTGATCCGGCGCGGGGGATCACGACCGGTTTCCTTGTCTGATCGCACCCACTTTGATTGATGGATATCTGTTTCCCCGAAAGGCCATCCTATTCCTGCCAGACCCTCACAAACCTTCGGTTCTCTGAAGGACGCAGCATCAGCGGCCTTCCATCAAGGCCAGCGATGCGTTCGCTCTCCTGCAAGTTACCAAGAATGACCAGCCGATTGACCAACCTAACGGCAAGGCGCGTTGCCGCCAGCCTATCATTCGACAAAGGCGGTTCAATCCGCAGTTCCTGGTCGATCCAGTAGTCCAGCCCCACGCTTTCCAACGCGCCGTCCATCGCCGGTTTAAACGCGGTCAAGCCCAGCGCAGGGAACGCGCCCCCTTCAAGCCAAGCGGTCGCGACCGACTCAAAGTAGACCCGGCCAATCGCGCTGCGCGAGGGGAGCCAGATCACCGCTTCGAGATCTTCGAAATGATGCACCAGATCGCGCGCCAGACCCAGCAGTCCTTTGACCACAGGGAAGCTGCGATGCCCACCGGACAGGTGCTGGCCGGGAGCGAGATAGAGCGCTTCGGTGCGAAAGGCGGTGGGCGAAGCCTCAAGGTTAAAAAGGTGATCGCACGCCGGGTAATCAAAGCTCTTGCCTGGCGCTAAGCCAAGAAGGTCGAATGTGAGCCCCTCTCGCAAAAGCTCGACCCACATTGGATCATGATGCTGGGAGTCGTCACGCGCGTGCTGTACGACTTGAGGTTCACCTTGGCTGGGATCGACAAGCTGCAAAGAGGCCTCGCCGGCAGGATCATGCGTAAGCGAAACGACATGTTGAGCTTGCGCAAACTCCTTTAACGCAGCTCTCGTTGGCCGTTTACCCGCTGAAAAAAGCAAGAACAGCCCGTTAGAGTCGGGTTGTGGCAACTTATCGATTGGCCACGTTCCTATTGTATCCCCCAAGAACCCAGTCCCATGTCCAAGGCGTAATTGTGCCTATATTTCAGTGAATCGTCGAGTCTGGATTGCTTGTGCCTCCCCAACTGGGACAGTTTCTTCAGAAAACCCCCATGGCGGCCCCCGCGCCTAAAGTAGCACCGATCTCGCGGCATTTCTGTAGCGTCGCGCTGGAGACGCGCTTTGGCGCTATAATGGATTGCGCATCTTGAGCGTCAAAGTTCGCAATAAAGGGATCGATGACCCGGTTGAGGCGCCATCCCGTGACAATTCGATCCAATTGGCGTTCAGCACCAGTTCCATCGGACCCGGCGGCGATAATCGTGCCGTATGGTCTCCCTTCAATTTGGCCGAGAACGGGGTAATAGGATCGATCGAAGAACTCTTTCATCGATCCGCTCAGCGCGCCGAGGTTCTCCGGGCACACAAAAAGAAAGGCGCACGCACACATGATATGCTCAACCTCTGTCTTTTTGGCGTTAAGCAAATCCACGGGAATTTCGTCCTTAGCCGCTTTGGCCGCCTCAGCGGCCATCGTCTCGCTCGCGCCGGTCCGGCTATGCCATACAATCAAAAGGCGTTTCTCGGACACTGAGCCAGTCATAGCCTTTGGGAAAGCAAGGATGCCTGTCGATTGTCAACGGCTGGGCCTGTTTCAGAACGCGAGGATAGCCTAACCTGAGGACAATGCAGTCGAATCCCCGCCCCCTAGCTCCGCTGTCGTATGTCTTGGATGTTTCGAACTCTTTGTCTGGCCGCGCCTGGCAGTGGCGTGGCGGTAATATGGAAATTGAACCCAATGGTGACACTACGCAGCTAAACCACGATATCACCAGCCAATTGCTGATGACGCGAGGTGTGGATGAAGATGATCTCACTAGACACGCCAACCCGACCCTCCGCGAATTCCTGCCCAACCCATCCGACTTTCGTGACATGGATCGCGCCGCCGAACGGATCGCGGAAGCTGTTCTTTCGCGCGAGAAGATCACCGTGTACGGCGATTACGACGTGGATGGGGCGACGAGCGCGGCGCTGCTTGTGGAGACCTTGCGCTCGCTTGGGCACGACGCGGATTATTACATTCCTGATCGACTTCTGGAAGGCTATGGGCCTTCGGGCGAGGCTCTGGTTAAACTTGGCGAACAGGGCTCAAAACTGATCGTGACCGTGGATTGCGGCGCAATGGCGCACGAAGCGCTGACGATGGCGCAGGACGCTGGTGTCGAAGTGATCGTTGTCGATCACCATAAGTGCGCTCCCGATCTGCCTCCCACTGCGGCGTTGGTGAACCCAAACCGGCTGGATGAAAGCGATGTGGGCGCCGCTCACGGACACTTGGCGGCAGTAGGGGTCGCTTTCTTGTTGGCGGTCGCCTTGGTCCGGACCTTGCGAAAGCGCCGCTTTTTCGAGGATCGGCCAGAGCCCAAGCTTATGGAGCTTCTCGACCTCGTAGCCCTTGGCACCGTGGCCGATGTCGCCGCGCTTCATGGCCTCAATCGGGCGTTCGTCGCTCAAGGATTGAAAGTCCTAGCGCAGCGCAAACGCACCGGCATGGCGGCTTTGATTGATGCTAGTCGCCTGAAGCGATCGCCCATTGCGTCTGATTTGGGATTTGCTCTTGGGCCGCGAATAAACGCGGGCGGGCGCATTGGGGAATCCACCCTTGGTGTTCGGTTGCTGACAACACGCGACGCAGACGAGGCGCGTGAGATTGCGGAGCAACTCTCCGTCCTCAACGAAGAACGCCGAGCCATCGAAGCGGCGGTGCAAGAAGCCGCCGAGGAGCAACTGCTAGGTCAGCACAACATGGCGGTTCACATCGTAGCGGGCACAGGATGGCATCCCGGTGTGATTGGCATTGTGGCGGGACGTATAAAGGAAAAAACAGGACGGCCCTCCATCGTTATCGCTTTGGATGAGGACGAGGGATCGGGCAAAGGAAGCGGACGGTCCATTAGCGGCGTTGATCTTGGGGCGGCGATCATCGCTGCTCGCGAACATGGCCTTTTGGTGGCTGGCGGCGGACACGCGATGGCCGCTGGGCTCACCATTCCGTCCGCGAAGCTCGCCGATTTCACACATTTCCTCGACGAGCGCCTCGCGCGCGATGTCGACAAAGCGCTCCTCGGGCAATCTATGAAGCTGGATTTAGCGCTGGCCCCCGGCGGCTTGACACCCGACCTCGTGCACACGCTTGACGCGGCCGGTCCGTATGGCGTTGGGTGGCCCGCCCCACGCGTCGCGGTTGGTCCGGTGCGCATAGTTAAGGCCGACATAGTGGGCAAAGACCACGTGCGCGTAATCGCCAGCGGCGCTGATCAAAAGTCGTTCAAGGCGATCGCTTTCCGCGCCGTAGAGAGCGAGATGGGGCAAACGCTGTTGCACCGCAGCCAA
>JBCCKJ010000231.1:0-4562 GCA_039027455.1 Pseudomonadota bacterium
GCAAGGGTTGGAAAGCCTCACGACACGAGGGCTTGCCCAGGCCGCGGGGTTGACCGTTCCCACGCTTTACAACCTGGTGGGCGGCAAGGATGAGATCCTGACGCAATTGGTCACCCGCAATGTCGAAGAGATCTGGGAGCGGCTAGCTTTCGATCGACGCGCCACCCCGCTCGACATGGCGGATGCCATTATCGACGAAGCCTACGAGGTCGTCCGCGCGGAGAGGGCTTTCCATCGCGCGATCCTGCCCTTGATGATCGATCTCAAGATTGTGTTCGCCGCCAATCCAGATCGCAACGACCCCGGCGCGCGCGCCGCCAATCGGTGCGTGGAGATGGCTCAATTCGCCTGCGAGGCCGCTATCGCCAGCGGCGAACTGCGCGGCGCTATCCCGGCCCGCGAACTGGGGCAGCAGATGTTCATCACCTATCGAGGTCCGATGCGCGACTGGCTTGAGGAAGTGATTTCAGCCGAGGAAATGATCCGTCGTCAGCGGCGCGGATTCTACCTTGTTATGGCCGCCGACGCATCGGACGCCTTCCGTTCGATCCTGCTTGAACGCCTCGCGGCCTTAACCCGACCAACCCAACTGGAGGATGTGGCGTAAATGGAACGCACGCTCAAAATGGTGGCCACCATGTTACCGATTGCCTTTGCTTTCGCATTCCTGGTGCCGGTCATCGACCAAGGGATGAGAGCGCTAGGGTTAGCCGCGCCGTTCGGGCTTTCAACACTGACCTTCGCGCTGATCATAGGGAGCGCGTGGGGACTTTTCGCTCAGATCACGGGGAGGTGGCTGTGAACGCGCACACTGAGATTTTGCCAAGCGATCTGTCGCACCTCTCGGACAAAGAGCTTAAGCGAATGGAGCTCAAAATTGCTCGAAAATACTCGGGCAAAGTTCCGTGGATCGCGATCATATGGGCGTTCGCGAATATAGCTGTTTGGCTGAGCCTTTGGCCGCTCGTTCTTATGGATATCCTGCCCCTGTGGGCCGCGTTCCCGATCGCGACAATCAACATGGCGCTGGTCTATCTGCCGACACATGAGGCGCAGCACGACATCATCGCGCGCCCGGGCACAAAACTGCGGTGGCTGAACGAATTTGTCGGCCATTCGACCAGCTGGATGCTGGTGTATCCCTTTGAAGTCTTGCGGGTCACGCATCTCGATCACCATCGCCACACCAACGATCCCGAGCTTGATGTCGATATCACCGTCAACGCGCGCGGCCCGTGGCACGCGATCTGGAACATCGTCGCCCAACGCCAGCCGAGTGCCAAACGCAACACCGATTACGCCGCCGCGCTCTACCGCGCCAATCGGCTGGATCTGATTGCTCTATCGGTCGCCTATAAGTTGGGCTTCATCGCCATACTTGGCGCGTTGGCTTGGAATGGCTACGCGCTTGAAGCGCTGTTCTTGTGGTGGCTGCCCTACCATCTGGCCATCACCTACATCATCTTCTTTTTGAGCTGGGCCCCGCACCATCCCGGGAGCGAAACGGGGCGCTATCGGAACACGCGTTCGTGGACGTCAAAGGTCGGCAATCTCGGATCGATGGGAATGCAATTCCACATCGTGCACCACCTGCACCCCTATATCCCGCTGCACCTGACGCCAGCGGCCTATTGGGAGATGAAGCCGATACTCGAAGCGCGCGGCGCGCGTCTTGGGATATGATTTAGTGGTCGGGCGTGGCGGAAGGCTCGTCTGCCTTGCCGCCAAAAATCGCCACTTCGCTCAGACCTTCGCTGTTCGCGCGACCGCGATACATGCCGCTGGTGTTGAAGCTGAATAGGGCGTGGCCTTCGGGCGTGACGAGGATGACCCCGCCATCGCCGCCCAGGTCTTTGACTTCGGCCATAACGGCATCCGCAACAAGCTGCTGAAGTTCAGCCCTCAGCTCGGCATCAATGACAACCTTTTCGTTGGCATCTGCGGCGGTGAGCATCGCTTCAAATGCCTCCATTTCTATAAACCGCAATCGCGTACAAATTTCCTGCGCCACACCCACGCGGATGAAAAACTCGCCCCAGCCCGTCGCGGACACAGCGCAAGAGCGATTGTCGGCGTAAGTTCCCGCCCCAATCACCGGAGCATCGCCAATGCGGCCCCAGCGCTTACCCGTCATGCCTCCGGTCGAGGTGCCCGCCGCTAAATTGCCATCCTGATCAAGCGCCACCGCGCCGACCGTGCCGAACTTGAGATCAACATCGAGGGCAGAGATCTCTTTGGCCTTCATCCGCTCAAGCGATTTCTTGCGGCTTTCGGTTGCGAACCATTCTGGCCCAGCGGTTTCCAGACCTTGCTCGCCGGCAAACTGCTCTGCGCCTTCGCCCATCAGAAAGACGTGCGGGCTGCCCGTGCGCACTTTATCCGCCAACAGGATAGGGTTCTTGATCGTCGTGACGCCCGTCACCGCACCGGCGCTGCGATCGCGGCCATCCATGATCGAAGCGTCGAGCTCGTTGCGGCCCTCCCACGTGAACACCGCACCTCGGCCCGCGTTGAACAGCGGGGAATCTTCCATCGGTATGATAGCGGCCTGAACAGCTTCCATAGCGCTGTCGCCTTCGGCGAGGATCTTAGCGCCCGCGTCCAGAGCCTTTTGCAAAGCCGCCTCGTACTCCGCCTCTTTTTCCGGTGTCATCTTGTCACGCGCCATCGTTCCGGCCCCGCCATGGATCGCGATGGACCAACGCGGCGCCTCATCGGATGCGGCTTGGGCCAGGGCAGGCTGAGAGGCAACGGTGAACGCGAGCGCGAGGACTGCGGAAAGAATTCGCTTTTTCATGAACGAGGTGGCTATCCTATTCCAACGCGACACGCCAGCGCGCTTGTAGGGCGTGCAGATTGGGAGGGAGAAATCATGAGCACATTTGGAAAACACTCAACCGCCGATGAAGTGCTGGACGGCGTCGACCTTGCGGGGAAGACCGTCTTCATCACCGGGGCCAATTCCGGTCTTGGGCAAGAGACCGCCCGCGCCATGGCGGCCAAAGGCGCGCATATCGTGATGGCCGGGCGCGATGCGGCGAAGCTTGATGAGGCGGCGCAGGACATCCGAACCTCTCAGCCAGACGCCAAGCTCGAGAGCCTCGTCTTCGATCTTTCTTCTTTGGACAGCGTTCGCAAAGGCGCGGCGGAAGCCAACGACCGCTTCGAGCGGATTGATCTGCTCATCAACAACGCCGGCGTGATGGCCTGCCCCTTGGGTCACACGACGGATGGCTTTGAGCGCCAGTTTGGCACCAACCATCTGGGTCATTTTGTCCTCACCAAAGGGTTGATGCCGCTGGTCAGGAAAGGCGCGGATTCATCAGGAGGCGGCCGGATCGTCAATTTGTCAAGCCGAGGGCACTTTATGTCCGATGTCGACCTTGATGACCCAAACTTTGAACACCGCGATTACAGCGAATGGCTGAGCTACGGGCAGGCCAAGACAGCGAACGCGCTCTTTTCAGTGGGCCTTGAGCGGCGCTTTGCTGACCAAGGGGTGCACGCGATCGCGGTTCATCCGGGCGGCATCCAGACCAATCTGGGTCGGCACCTGTCGGACGAGCAGCGCGATGCTCTTACGAAGCGGGTAACAACATCGGATCCAGACTTTGAGTGGAAGACCATACCGCAGGGCGCCGCTACACAGGTCTGGGCCGCGACGGCCCCAGAGCTTGAAGGGCGAGGCGGTGTCTATTGCGAGGATTGTCACGTCGCCGAAATCGACAATGACAGCCAGGTCGCTGGAGTGCGTTCCTACGCGCTTGACCCTGCGCGGGCCGACGCGCTGTGGTCATTAAGTGAGTCGATGACGGGCGAGGTTTACACTTAGCCACCTTATGATTCAACGCTTTAGCTGGTTTTGGAAAGCCAGAAAGCGAGGCAGTCTTAAAGTAACCCGGCGAATACCGTTGTGAACGGCCAAGTTCAGTGGTACTTTTCTGAAGTAAGTCCGTTCGGCTTTTCTTGAATTTCGTAACGGGGGATCCAATGCAACCGCATTTCTCATGGGCGTGTCCGCTCGCAGTTTCGCTAGCGATCTTTTCGGCACCTCTGTCAGCGCAGGCCGACGAAAGCAAAAATGCCGATGAAATGGCCGCTGCCTTGGCAGAACAGTACACGGGCTACGAAGAATTACTCAGAGACCTCTACTCCACCAACAAAAAGTGGGACTACAAGAAGGTCTGGAAAAAGGGCAAGAAGGCACCGATCAACGCCACCGAAAAACTCTTGAATCGGACGATGATCTGCACAGCGGGAGCCGAAGCGGGGGTCTTCGAAGCGGCAAAGAACTACGACGCTGAATCGGGACGGCAGTGGTCAGCAACTTCCAAGTTCTTTGATTTTTTGCTTTACTCTCAAGCAGGTAAGCTGGGTTACAGTTTCGTTGAGGCGAAAAACCTTCGTTACCCAGAAGCGGTCAGGATTAAATACACTTTGAACGAAAGAGGCATGAGCGACGAGGAGATCGCTCAGACCCTGGAATACTGTCAGCTCGTGCTGCCTTACCTCTTGGATAAGTGGAACATTACGCGGGACCAGTAGACGATACTTATGCAACC
>JBCCKJ010000232.1:0-4555 GCA_039027455.1 Pseudomonadota bacterium
AGGGCTCGACATCGCTTCGTAGACGCGGATGACTAGATCCTCGATCCGCTCAGGCGCGGCAGGATCATAGGTAAGCGTGCAGGCAAATTCATCGCCGCCCAAACGCGCAAAGCAGGACTCTTTTGGCAGGGTTGCGCGAATACGCCGGGTGCAATCCACTAGCACGGCGTCACCGACAGAGTGCCCATACATATCATTGATTTGTTTGAAGTTATCAATGTCCATCATCATGTAGGCGACGGCCCGACCTTGCGGCGTTGCCTCACGCCGCATCGCTTCGGCCAATTGGGTCATGGCGCGGCGATTTAGGCATCCCGTCAAAGGATCGATCGTCGAAAGTTGGCGTGCATGGGTTTCGGCCGCTTTGCGCGTAGCAATCTCTTCTCGTAGCTGGCGATAACGGCGCCAGCTAAAGATCACCAAAGCGATGTTGAGTAACATGGCGTTGACAAGAAGGTGGCTCGGTGCGGTCTCACCTTGCGAGAAAGATCGTACGACATCGGGTAGGACGCTGCCTCCAGTGGCGACGAACATACAGATCGCAGCAAACGCGATTCCTAGTGCCACAAGGTCGCGTTCGGCCTTGTCACTGCTTTCGGTCGGCAGGAGAGCGCTCTCCTGAATTTGCCCCTCGTGATTCATGGCCGCTCCTTGGCCCCTTCTCTTCCACTGACGGATCGCTGCGATATGGGCTATCTTCAGTGAAAATCGGGTTAATTGGCCAGTTTCCGGCTACATGAGGGTTGGCGGTCTGGCGTTGAGAGCGCTACGGTTTAACGACAATTTGCAATCACGAAGCGACCTAAAATCGAACGAGCAAAGGCCGACTATGTCCAACGCATCCCGAAACTACTGGCTAATGAAATCCGAGCCGTTCAAGTACAGCTGGGATGATCTTGTCGCTGAAGAAGAGGGCGTGTGGGACGGCGTGCGCAACCACCTCGCCAAAAACAACCTACAAGCCATGAAGGTTGGAGACGAAGCGTTTTTCTATCATTCGCGCGAGGGTCTCGAGATTGTCGGCATAGTGGTGATAACCGTCGACGGCATCCTGGATCCAACGGACGAAACGGGGAAATGGGCTGCGGTGAAGATCAAACCAAAGCGCAAGTTTAATCAACCGGTAACCCTCAAGGCTATCAAGCAAACACCCGAGTTGGCCGACTGCGAACTGGTGCGCCTATCCCGTCTCTCTGTTGCCAAGATCAAACCAGACGAGTGGGATGTGATCTGCAAGATGGCCGAGGGTTAATCGCCTTACGGCGTTTTCAAGCGCAGCCCGCTAATCGTGGCCCCACTGGCGGCCAACTGCTCGACGTCGATAACTATGTGGATCAAGCGCAGGCCCTTTCGAGTTTGCGCTTCAGCAAGCGCATCGGAAAACTCTTGGGTGGTTTCAACACGGGCGCTCCAAGCGCCGTAAGCCGCTCCCAACGCTGCGAAATCGGGGTTGGACAGTTGGGTCGCGGACACGCGGCCCGGATATTCGCGTTCCTGATGCATGCGGATTGTGCCGTAAGCTCCGTTATCGACGACTAGGACCAGCATGTTTGCGCCATATTGGGCGGCCGTCGCTAACTCTTGACCGTTCATCAGAAAGTCTCCGTCGCCAGCCACAGCGACGACGGTTCGGTCTGGAAAACGAAGGGCTGCTGCAATCGCGGCCGGAAGACCATAGCCCATGGCGCCAGCGGTCGGCGCGAGTTGGGTCGGGTGGCCAGCGTAGCGCCAGAATCGATGCCACCACCCCGCGAAGTTCCCCGCGCCATTGGCGATAATCGCGTTCGCGGGCAAGGCTTCGCGCATGGCCGAAACGCACGCTCCCATATCAAGGGCCGGGGGCGTGTCTGATGGCGCGTGAGTTGCCCATTGCTCCCAGTCTCGATGCGCATCGGCGCCAGCATCAAACGGGATAATAGCATTGTCTTCCCATAGAGCGGCGGCCTCGGCGAACTCGTCGACAGCGCAGGCGAGTTGCAGATCGGCACGATATACGCGCCCAAGTTCGTTGGGGTCAGGGTGAACGTGAATGAGAACCTGATCGGAATGCTCAGGCGTGGGGAAAGTGTAGCCGTCGGTCGTCGCTTCGCCCAGACGTGCACCCACCGTGAGGATCAGATCGGCTTGCTTCACGCGTTCGATAAGTCTGGGATTGGGCCCATACCCCAGATTTCCCGCGTAAACGGGTGAAGAAGGCGCAATCGCGTCTTGTCGGCGGAAGGCGCTGGCCACCGGAAGGCCAAGGCGCTCCGCAAAGGTCTGGAAATGCTCTCGCGCCTTGGCGTTCCAACCTGCACCGCCAATGATTGCTATCGGGCTGGCGGCGTCGGCGATCAGAGCGAACATGGCCTGAATAGCGTCAGGACAAACGGCTTGCGCCGGGCGCGCGACAGCGGGACGCGGTGTAAGTGTGTCGGGTACTTCATCGCATAGCATGTCTTCTGGGAGCGCGAGCACCACTGGTCCCGGACGTCCACTGATAGCGACCGAATAGGCACGAGCCACGTATTCGGGAATACGCGCGGCGTCATCGATCCGCGCAGCCCATTTGCAGATGGGGCCAAAAAAGGCGGCGAAGTCGACTTCTTGAAATCCTTCGCGATCGCGCATTGGGCGCGCAACGTCGCCGACAAATAGGATCATGGGTTGCGAGTCTTGATGCGCCACGTGCACCCCGATGCTGGCGTTAGTTGCCCCTGGACCGCGTGTCACGAAGGCCACACCAGGACGAAGAGTGTCGGCGGCGCTCAACGCGCCATCAGCGCAGGCCATAAAGGCCGCTCCGCCCTCTTGGCGGCAAGTCACGGTTTCAATCGCTGATCGTTCGTGAAGCGCGTCAAGCACCGCAAGAAAGCTCTCACCGGGAACCGTGAATACACGATCCGTACCTTGCTCTACCAGACAACCGACCAGCAATTCGGCTCCGGTCTTGCGGCTCGCACCCATGATAACTCTCCCATCCGTTAGAAGCGCCCCTAGCTGTGGGCAGGGCTCGGCGCAAACAGCCTAGAATCCACTTTGGTTTGATGTGCTCTAGGTTAGCCGCATGCCTAACTGTCCCGCTGTGCGACAGAGGACAAGCGCCGCGTGGTGAAGTGTTAAAAAAGTGTTAACGGATGCTTCAGACCTCACCCCCGGGAGAACCGAAACATGGCAGTTATAAGGGAACGTCGCGCCCTTGTTTTGACAGACGAGATGGCCCGTCATCCGTTTCGAAAAGCCCTTCCTCCGTATATAAGACGTGACTTGCTGGACATTCCAGCGGAAGCTCTGTGGCGGCTTACGATGGAAGATGCGCGTGGCTTTGCCAGCGTTTATGTGGCCGCGACGGCCGCTATCCTCGCCTTTATTCTCTAACCGACTGTCTTCGCTGCACTTGCAAAGCGTTTGGTCGCTACTCCGCGGCCTCGGCGTGCGGCGGATTGTCATCATTGCTGGCGCCGGAATCGCCCTCATTGCTTTTCGCTTGGCGCGCGTCGCGCTCAGCGGTGTAGAGCAACCAAGCTAGCCAAGCTGAGATCACCGTCATCGCTCCGGCCAGAAGCAATTGATCAACGACCGCCAAGCCGACGAACGTCAGACCAATGGCGAGGATCGAACCAAGGATCATACCGAGCGAATTGACGAAATTGTTCGCGGCAATTGTGCGGCTGGCGGCGTCATGTTCACAACGCGTGGTGAGGAAGGCGTAGAGGGGCACAACGAAGAATCCCCCGGCGGTCGAGATGCCGAGCAGGGTCAAGGAAAGCGGAATCGCAAGCGGTTCCAGTATCCACGCCTGAACGGGCAACAACTCTCCGCTCTCGTTGGGGATCCACGCCTTGGCGATTAGATAAAAGCCAACCAGAAATGCGCCCATTACGACGACGGATGCGGGGGCGTAGCGCGCGGACACCTCACCTTTCAAGAGAGCGTTGATCCCAAGCGATCCAATCGCAATTCCTACCGAGAACACAACGAGGAACAGACTGGCGACTTCCTTGCTTGCCAAAAGCTGGTTCTTTGCGAGAGGGGGGAACTGGATGAATAGCACCGCGCCGATCGTCCAAAAAAAGCTGATCGCCACAATCGAAAGCCAGATTTCGCGGTTGCCCATCGTTTCGCGAACCAGTTTCCAGGTCATCACCAATTGATCGGCCAGAGCTACAAAAGGCCATCCAGCCCAAAGCAACGCTTTGTTTGGCACTTTCTCCGCGAACGGCTCAAGCAGCGGAAAGTGCATTTCATAATCGCTTTGCGGAAGCGCTTCGGGCACGAAGCGTGAAGAAAAATAGCCGATGAAAGACGTGACTACGATGATTACCATGGCGGCTTGCACCGAGATGAAGCCAGCCAGAATAGTACCGGCAAGAATCGCGATGTAGGTGCTGGCTTCGATAAGCCCCGTGCCTGGCAGCACTTCCTCCTTCTTGAGATGTTGTGGGAGGATTGAATACTTGATTGGCGCGAGAAATGTTGATTGCGTGGCGGCCAAGAACACCACAAGCAGCAACAAAGGAATCGCCACTGTGTGTACGGCTATGCCTTGCCACGCCATAAACAGACCAGCGGCTCC
>JBCCKJ010000233.1:0-4553 GCA_039027455.1 Pseudomonadota bacterium
CCAGCGGAGAGCGTGCCTGAAACCGACGGCTATCGCGGCGAGCAATCCGGCTTCATCGACGGGATTACGTATGATGGGTCTAAGCCCAACGATTATCTCGCCAAATTTCCGATTGGTCTGAAGGCGGGGCAAAGCGTTACCGCCGCAGGTGTGAGCTCCGAGTAATCGAGCGCACCCAAGAACCGCACGCAGATTCTTCCGACAGGAGCGCCATGATGGCCACTGCCTTTGCCGATACTGACCCAACCGAAACTGCGCCCGCTTCCGTCAGCGCCGTCGCGTCCGATCCTGCTGCGACCGCCGCATCGAAAGCGATCTCGCAAGATGAGCCCGAAGCGAGTCCAAGGTTGCTCATGTTTCGTTCGGTTCTCTCGGGCCTGATCTGGCCGATCACCGGAATCGTCGCGTTCCTTGGCCTATGGGCAGTTCTCGCACCGCAGGTGGACACGTCACTCGGGACGCTACCTGGGCCCGCCGAGGTCACCGAGGCTGGCTTTGGCCTCTATGAAGAGTTTTCCGCTGCCAAAGACGCCGAGGCGGCGTTTTACGCACAGCAAGACGCAAACAACGCGGCGGCCATTGCTGCTGGCACTCCGGAGCGTGTCCGGGATTTCACTTACGCTGGCCCGCCGACCTTTCTCGATCAGATCATTACTTCGCTCGAGACAGTGGCGCTGGGCTTCTTCCTGGCGACTATTTTTGCGGTCCCGATTGGTCTGATGGCGGGTCTTTCCACTCGGTTCAACGCGGCGATCAACCCTCTTGTTCAGATCATGAAGCCAGTAAGTCCGCTCGCTTGGCTGCCTATCGTCACCATGGTCATTTCTGCGATGATCACGAGCGCGGACCCACTGCTGCCGAAAGCGTTTGTCATCTCGGCCTTGGTGGTGATGTTGTGTTCGCTTTGGCCGACACTGATCAACACCGCCGTCGGTACAAGCTCGATCGATAAAGACCTCCTCAACGTCGGCAAAGTCTTGCGGCTGGGGTGGTTCGACAAATTGACCAAGCTCGTTCTGCCCGCTTCGCTACCTTACATCTTCACTGGCATGCGCCTGTCGCTTGGCGTGGGCTGGATGGTGCTGATTGCGGCGGAAATGCTCGCGCAGAACCCGGGTCTTGGCAAATTCGTCTGGGATGAATTCCAAAACGGTAGCTCGCAAAGTCTCAGCCGTATCATGTTTGCGGTTATCGTCATCGGATTGATCGGCTTCCTGCTCGATCGCGGGATGATGGCGCTTCAGACAATCGTTTCCAAGAACCGCACGGTCTGAGGATTGAGTGCATGACAGAGCCAGCATTCCTTTCCCTCAGAGGCCTCCGCAAGGATTACACCGCAGACACGGGTGAGGTGACGCATGTTCTTGGCGGTATCGATCTGGAAATGCGCGAAGGCGAGTTCGTTGCGATTTTGGGCTTTTCAGGCGCTGGGAAAACCACGCTGATTAACTCCATCGCCGGGCTGGTTGAGCCCGACAGTGGGACAATGACCCTTCGCGGCAAGGCGATCGATGGGCCCGACCGTGAACGCGGCCTAGTTTTCCAGTCTTATTCGCTCTTTCCATGGCTAAGCGTCGAACAAAACGTCGCGCTCGCGGTGGAGGCAGTTCACGAGGATCGCAGCAAGCAGGTCCGTAAGGCACTCGTTCAACAGAAGGTCGCGCTGGTCGGGTTGGCTCACGCGATGGATCGCAAGCCCGCGCAGTTATCCGGGGGAATGCGGCAGCGTGTGGCCGTGGCTCGCGCGTTGGCGATGGAACCGGAAATTCTGCTGCTCGATGAGCCGCTGTCTGCGCTTGATGCGCTGACCCGTGCCAAGCTTCAGGATGAGATTGAGCGTATCCGCAAAGAAGAGGGGCGCACGATCCTTCTTGTTACCAATGACGTGGATGAAGCGCTGCTACTGGCAGACCGGATTGCGGTGCTCACGCCTGCACCCTCGGCCACAATCGGTAAGATCTACGATGTGAACGTTGCGCGTCCGCGCGATCGCGAAGCGATCAACGACGACGCAAACTACCAGGCGCTACGCAAGGAGATTGTTGGCTATCTCGGCTCGTTAAATGCTGAAAGCGGTACGGTGGGGGAAAGCGCCATTGATCTGCCCAATGTGACACCGATCGACCTGCTCGCCAAGAAAGGCGAGAAGAGTAAAGAAGAGCCGCCACAAGCTTATCTCGACGCCGCCAAAAGCGCGGTTGAGAAACGCTATTTGGAGTTCTTCAAGCTCGACAAGGTCTACCCCACGCCAAAGGGACCGCTCAAGGTTGTCGAAGACTTCAACCTTTTGATGGACAAAGGTGAGTTCATCTCACTCATCGGCCACTCTGGCTGCGGAAAATCGACGGTGCTAACCATGGCGGCCGGCCTTAATGAAATCAGCGGTGGCGGTATCGTACTCGACAATCGCGAGATTGAAATGGCCGGACCAGACAAGGCGGTCGTGTTTCAGGCGCCAAGCCTGATGCCATGGCTTACCGCGCGCCAAAACGTCGCGCTCGGCGTGGAGCGAGTTTACCCTCACGCTTCCAAGGCCGAGCGCGGCGATATCGTCAATTACTATTTGGAGCGCGTGGGACTAGCGGATGCCAAGGACAAACTCGCGGCGGAAATGTCCAACGGCATGCGCCAACGCGTGGGCATTGCACGCGCGTTTGCGCTCTCGCCCCGGTTGCTCTTGCTCGACGAACCCTTTGGTATGCTGGACAGCCTAACACGCTGGGATTTGCAGGATGTTCTCGTTGAAACGTGGAACCGCACCAAAGTGACGGCCATCATGGTCACGCACGATGTCGATGAAGCCATCTTGCTGGCGGATCGCGTGGTTATGATGACCAACGGACCGCGCGCCACGATTGGCAAGGTGCTGAAGGTCGATTTGCCACGCCCGCGCGATCGTAAAGAGCTTCTCGAGCATCCGCAATTCTACCAATACCGGCAAGAGGTTCTGCACTTCCTTGCCGAATACGATCACGGTCCGGACGCCAAGGCGGCCTGATCTTGACCTTCAAAGTGGTGAAGAACTGGCAATGGCGCTGTCTTCAAAAAGGCCACTCCTCTCCAGCGGCGGCGACGTCGTTACTTCTCGAGCAAAGGCGCTCGGCTTCCAAGTCCACACGTCCCGACAACAGGGGCGACTAAAGGGGGTCTTTATGCGTTCTTCAGTTATCACTCTTGCCATGCTGGCCGGTCTGGGTGCGGCCGCGCCTGCTGTTGCGGAAAACCCGCTCAAACCAATCGAAGTTGGAGACGGCGTCACGCTTGATCCGATCCTTGATATGCGATTTCGTGTTGAGACGGCCGAGCAGGATACGTTTCCCGACACCGCAACCTCGGTCACCGTGCGAACGCGCGCAGGGGTCGAGTTGAAAGCCAATAAAAAGCTGTCCTTCCTTATGGAGGGTGAGGGCACTTTCAATCTGGAAGACGACTTTAACGACACCATCCCTGGAAACGGGATCGAGCCTTTCCCTGTGATTGCAGATCCCGACAGCTTCGAGCTGAACCGAATGCAGGTCGCCTATAAGGATGACAAGTGGGGCGCCACCGTTGGGCGGCAGCGGATCATTCTAGACGACGCTCGGTTCATCGGAAACGTGGGCTGGCGTCAGAACGAACAAACGTTTGATGCGGTGCGCGCCAACGCGACCTTCGGCCCCGTTACGGTCGACCAGACCTACGCAATTTCGCAGCGCACGATTTTCGGCTCGCAGAGTCCTAATTCCAACTTTGATGGTGAGTTTGCCTTCACCAACATCGCTGCTGACCTCAAACCTGTGAAGATCGTCGCCTACCGCTACGACATCGACTACGACGACCGCGTCGCTTTCGCGAGTGAGACCTACGGCGCGACAATTAGCGGCTCAATCCCCGCTGGTCCTTTGAAACTGGGCGCTAAGGGATCTTATGCATCCCAGTCGGACACGGGCGACAATCCAATTGATTACAGCGCAGATTATTTCCTTGTGGAAGGCAGCGTTACGTTCGCCGGCTTCACCTTGCGTGGCCAGTATGAAGTGTTGGGCAGCGACGATGGCCTTCAGGCTTTCCAAACGCCCCTTTCCACCGCCCACAAGTTCAACGGTTACGCTGACCTGTTCTTGGTTACACCGGCGACGGGTTTGCGTGATACGAACGTTCGTCTCAGCAAGAAGTTCAAGCTCGCTCCGCTTCCCAGCGGGGTGAATGTGCAATTGACCTATCACGAATTCGACAGCGATTTTGGCGGGTTCGACTACGGCACCGAATTTGACGCGGTGGTGAGCTTCAAGATCTCCGACGTCGCGATTCTCGCCAAATATGGCGACTACAACACCGACGGCTTCGGGCCCGATACCACACGTTTCACCATCCAGGCCGGGATCAGTTTCTGATCCCGGCTGCCCCTTTCAACCAGTCTTAACGGAGAGACGAAGTGAACGCGCAAACCGGGTTTGAGAAAGGCACGCAAGAGGCCACTCGGGAACGCCTTGTCGTGATCGGCAATGGCATGGCGGGATGCCGCGCGGTGGAGGAAATCCTTGCCCTAGCGCCGGACCGCTACGCCATCACGA
>JBCCKJ010000234.1:0-4462 GCA_039027455.1 Pseudomonadota bacterium
CGGCGATTGGTCGACATTGCGGTTCTCATCTTCTGGGGCTCCTTCGATTTAACTTAAGCTCTTCCCGATCATGGTGACGCCCACGGTGATGAGGTAGGCGCCAAACACGCGGCGCAGGATCTCGGGCGGCAATTTGTGCGCGGCGGCCACGCCCATCGGCGCAAACACCACCGAGGTGGCGATGATGGCGAGGGCGGCGGGGATATTGACGTAGCCAACCGACCCCCAAGGCAGACCCGGTTCGCCAAGGCCGATCAGCATAAAACCCAGAGTGGCCGGGATCGCGATAATCGCGCCCATGCCCGACGCCGTGCCGATCGCGCGGTGGATCGGCGCGCCGCAGATAGTCATGGTCAAGGTGGTAATCGTGCCGCCGCCAATGCCCAGCAAGGCCGAGAACGCGCCCAGCCCGCCCGCCATGCTGGCGCGCGGAACGCCAGTGGGCATGCCCGCGAAGACGGGTTGGCCAGAGCGCGCGGGCAGCAAGAAGTAGATCGCAAAGCCGATGACGCCCACGCCGAAGATCAACGCCAACTGACCACCGGACACAAGGTCAGCGATGACTGTGCCAAGGGCTGTGCCCAAGACGACCCAAACGGCCCAGCTTTTCAAAACATCAAAATCGACCGCGTCGCGCTTGGCGTGACTTTGCGTCGCGCGGATCGAGGTAAAGATAATGGTGGCCAATGACGTGCCCACCGCGATGTGCGCGCTTTCGTCGCTTCCCAGACCCAGAACAGGGAACAGCATGACCAGCGCGGGGACAACGACAAAGCCGCCGCCGATGCCGAACAGCCCGCCCGCAAAACCGGCGGCGGCCCCAGCCAGCAACAAAAGCGGCAGGACAAAGGTGAGGTAGGAGAGATCGCTCACTTGGTAATAATACCCGCGAAGCCGGATTCGCCAAGCGTTTTGTTGCAGCGCAAAAAAGAGCGGTTTGCGCGGACAAGTCGATGGAAGGAGCGACGCGAAGGGATCCGAAAGGGCGGCGACGCGTGCGGCCTCTCGACCTTTACCCTCTATGCCCGTTAGTGAAATAATATTACTTAACTAACTGGATTTATTGAACTTTACTTAGACAAAATGCGCGTTTTCAGATACTAGAGTCGCGGTGGGGTCATAAAGGGGAAGAAACATGACTAAGCTGCGTTATCTCTCAAGCGTGGGCCTCTTCGGACTTGTCGGCTCGCTTGCATCCGCGCCTTTGAGCGCGTCGGGTACAACCGATGAAGAAGGTCCGGAGCTCTCACTCGAAGCTCAGGGCACCTTCCAAGGCTTCACCATCTCCGCGCCGCAGGCGGTGATGGAAACACCTACAATTTCGCAGCTTCCCGACTTTACCGTCCGACGCACGCTCGACGCGGCGCCTCTTCCGCCAACACCCGAGATTATCGCACGCGACGATATCGGCATCGACGGCGCAGTTGATGTGAACAACACGCTCCCATCGGTGGTGCAGACCTTTGTCACGGACAACATAAACGGCGGCACGTTCTTCAATTGCTCGGGCACGATCATCAACCCGCGCACGATCTTGAGCGCCGCGCACTGCTTTAACAGCCGCCCCTCAGAAGCTTACGGCGATGCCGAGGCGGCGTTTTCCATTCTCGTCGCCACCGGTGTCGACACTTCGCCGAGGGTTTTCGGGACCATCTTCGACGGTCTGAGCTATAGCGAAGGCGGCGCCGCGCGAAGCACCGATGTCGTTATCCATGCGAGCGCCAATCAGGAAAACGGCGCTCTTCCTTTTCCGTGGGCCGATGTTGCGTTGATCGCTCTCGACGAGCCGATCCTTGACGCGCCGTCCATGCCGGTGCTGCTTTCCCCACTGACCGAACTGCAACGTGTCGTTCAAGCCGGTTACGGTGTGAACGGCACAGGAACGGAAGGCGCTGTCGACACGGGTAGCCCGTTCCTGCGGCGCTTCGGCGAGAACGATCTGGGAGCCAGCGCCTCTTTGGCGGACTTCATTGACGCCGGGTTCCCCGATTTTGCGCCCAGCGCCATTTCGCTCGGCTTTGAGTCGCAGGTTTATTACTGGACCGATTTCGATAACCCAGACCGCACGCCTGAACAGATCGCGGGATGCGATTTTGACGGCACTGGGATTACTTGCGCCGACGATGCGGCCATATTCGCAATCGATTGGTTCGATGGCGATGCGCTCCCACTTGAGGTGGGCACGGCACCGGGTGACAGCGGGAGCCCGCTGATCGCTACGGAATTCGGAGTGGAAGGACCGGGCGTGGTCACAGCCGTCTTGAGCGGTGGCTTCGATTTCTTCGGTCTTGAGCCGGGCAACAATTACGGCGACGTCAGCTTCTACAATCCGCTCTTCCCGTTTTTCGAGTTCATAACCGAGAACACAGCCTACAAATATGTGTCGGCTAAAGCCGGGTTCGGCAATTGGTCCGACCCCAATCACTGGACGCAAGATCTCGACCCGGGTTTCCTGATCGATGACGGAACGGGCAATCTTGTGAATGGCGTCCCCACTGGTCCAGAGCCGGGCGTCTATGAGCAGGGGCCCAAAGTCGGCATCATTCGAGGCCAGGATATCTCCGGCAATCCCGAGGTAGTGACGCCAGTCTTGCCGCCCGAGGGTACGCCCAATTTCGGCACCAACACACCCAACTCTTCCGCGCTACTGGGGCCCGGCTCCACCGGGTTTGTCCCTAATAACACGGATGGCACGGTCGGAGTGGCGTTTGAAGCTCCGGCGCAATATTTCGACGTGATCCTCAACCGCTTTGGTCGCACCACCGTCGATATCGACGTGGAGATCGATAAGCTTACGCTGGATCACAGGTTTGCGATCTTCCGACTGCCGGAGGAGCGTACCTTCACAACCGTTATCGGGTACGAGCAGTTTAATGGGCTCGCGCAGATTGATGGCCAATTCAACGCGAGAACGGCCGCCCTCTTGGGCGGAGTGCTCGAAGGCGAAGGGACGATCGCAAGCGATGCGCTCTTCAATATCGGCGCTGGCGTTGCACCCGGCGGCGTCTTCGGCATCGGCACACTCAGCGTCGACGGTGATTATGTACAGAGCGGCGGCGGTGCGTTGCTGATCAACACGCGATCGCGGCGGCGGCGTTTGTCCAACGATCTACTCTCTGTGACGGGCGACGCCAGCTTGGCGGGCGACCTGATTGTCACAACGCGGGGCCGTGTGCGCTATGGCGACGAATTCACCGTGCTAAGCGCAAACTCCATTCTAGGTGAGTTTGACGACACGCTGCTGGTCACCTTTTCACCTTTGCTCTTCGCCGAATCCCGTGTCGACGGCGGCGATGTCATCGTTGACGTGAAAGCGCTTCGGCTGCGCGATCTGTTCTCGGGTTTCCGCAACCTCACCTCGCTTGGCGCGGCCTTGGATGGCCTGCGCTTTGGCGGGCAGTTCAGCGAATATAGCGGGCTCTTCGATGTAATCGACGCCGCGGACATCAGCACTCTGGTACCCACGCTCAATTCGCTAACCCCGGTTAGCGCGTTCAACCAATCGACAATCGCCACCAATTTCTCGCAGCGCTTCACCGGGCAGATTTCGCAGCGCACCTTGTCGCTGCGTGGCGGCAACCGAGGCGCAGCGGGTTTCACATCGGCTGGCAATCTGGGCCAAGGCATCGCGCAAACAAGCGGATCGCAGGCAGGCCAAGTCGGGTTCTTCGGCACGGTAAGCGGCCAGTTTCTGGTCACCGCGCAAGAACGCAACACAGGCGCAAACGCGCTTGAAGAAGCGGCCTTCATTCAAGCTGGAGAGATGACGCTCGGCGCGGACCTGCGCATGTCGGAGGATTTCACAATCGGATTTGCGATGACCAATATTCGCAACGGCGCTCCTCTTGCGGGTCTCCAGCCACGCCAAGACGACACAAGCCTTTCGGGCGCGGTCTACGCTGCGTTGCAAAGCGGCCAGAGCTTCACCGATATGTATTTCGGGTTTGCGCGCCAAAACATGGCGGTCGAACGGGCTAGTATGGGCGATTTCGCATTCGCCTATGACAGCGCCCGCGCGGCAACCGATGGCGACCAAATATTCGGCGGCATGCGCGTGGGTTACGCCTTCGGTATCCTGCCGGGTGTTGAAGCGGGACCGGTCGCAAGCGTCGACTATGTGCGCAACGATTTGAATGGTTATTCCGAGTTTGGCGCGGGCCAGTTTGGCCTGACCGTGCTCGACCGCACCTTCACATCGGTCGGCAGCAAGGCAGGGGTTATGGCCTCGCTCGACACCGGAATCGGGCAGCGCAGTCGGCTTAGCGCGTTCGGCTCGGTCGCCTACGCGCGCGAGCTAGCGGACACCGAGGACATCGTGACCGCCACCTTTAGCGGCGCATCCGATTTGCCGTTTTCGATTGTGAACCAGCTTGACCCTGATTGGGTGTCGATGACCGCAGGGATCGATTTCGCGTTCGGATCGCGGTTCAGCGTGAGCCTGAGCGGGCAGTCCGATCTGGGC
>JBCCKJ010000235.1:0-4452 GCA_039027455.1 Pseudomonadota bacterium
CCGCGCTTCTCACGATCTACGACATGGCCAAGGCGATCGACAAAGGCATGGTGATCGAAACCGTGCGACTGATCGAGAAGCGCGGGGGCAAATCGGGTACATGGAAGGCGAGCGATCTTTGAAGAAGATGGTCAGCCTTGAGGAGGCTTGGGATCGCCTGCTGGCGCTCGCGCCAACCCCTCCTGTTGTTGAGACCTCAAGCGCCTCTTCGCAGCGCCGCTTTCTGGCCAAAGACCTGGCGGCCAAGCGCACACAGCCCTCAAACGACCTTTCCGCGATGGACGGTTACGCAATTTGCGGCGAAGGGCCTTGGCGAAAGGTTGGTGAAAGCCGCGCGGGCACCCCTTTCGAAGGCTCTCTTCAGCCCGGCCAATGCACGCGGATATCCACCGGCGCGCATATGCCCGAAGGCGCCGACCGGGTGTTGATCCAGGAAAACGCCGAGACCAGCAGCGAACACATCGCGCTTCTGCCAGGAGAGACGCACCCTCAGCCCTACCAGCACGTGCGTAAGCGCGGCTTCGACTTTGCGGAAGGGGACACTGTTCTTGAGAGCGGCACCCTTATGGGCCCAGCGCAACGCGCGCTCGCTATGGCGGCGGGATACGACGATCTACCGCACCGCGATACGCCCTCAGTATCGATCCTCGACAGCGGGGATGAACTGGCAAAACGGCCATCCCAGATCGGACCAAACCAGATCCCGGCTTCGAACGGGCCCATGATTAGCGGGCTTCTCAACCCTTGGATTGGACATACGAAGCTCTTGGGCCCCGTGCCCGACGACATGGACGCGCTTGCCCAAGCGCTTGCGCGCGCGGACGATCACATCCTCATCACCAGCGGTGGCGCGTCGGTCGGAGATCATGATCTCATCAAAGACGCGCTGCGCGACTGGGGCGCGCAAATCGATTTCTGGAAGGTCGCGATCAAGCCGGGCAAGCCGCTTATGGTGGCCACAAAAGAGCGCGAATGGGGTGAGCAGGTCATTCTAGGCCTCCCCGGCAACCCGGTCTCCAGCTTTGTAACCGCCTTCCTCTTCGCCCTTCCTCTCGTGCGCGCCTCTATGGGCGATCCCGATCCGCTTCCCAAAACGACCACCCGTATCGCACAGCACGACTTGCCGAGCACCGGCCCTCGGCGCGAGTTCCTGCGTGGTCTCAGCGACGGGAATGAGGTTGGCTTGGCCGGATCGCAGGACTCAAGCGCGCTCGTAACGCTCGCCAACGCCAATTGCTTGATCGATCGCCCAGCGCACTCCAATCCTATCAAAGCGGGAACACCGATCCCCATCTACAACCTCCAAAATGGCTGAAATCCAAGATTTACCTTGGTTAGTGTGCTTGACTTGTTCTCCTGAGTTGCCTACTTGTTCCGTATTCGTTCACCTTATTGGTGAGCGGGAGCGCCGATAACGCACTCTTGGATTTGGTCCTCAAGTGCCTCTTTGCGGCGCGCCTCACTGGCAGCTTTGCGCGGGAGCACTCCCGCAAGAGCGATCTGCGACTAAGGGAGACTATCGCAATGCTGACGGCCAAGCAGCACGAATTGATCCAGTTCATCCAGAAGCGACTGGAGGAAACCGGTATTTCGCCAAGCTTTGAAGAAATGAAGGAAGCGCTCGATCTGAAGAGCAAATCGGGCGTGCACCGTCTGATTTCGGCTCTTGAAGAACGCGGCTTTATCCGACGCCTTCCGAACCGCGCCCGCGCACTGGAAGTTATCAAACAGCCCGAGGATGTAACCCCCGCTCCTCGCGCCACCGCCGATATTGTGCCGATCCAGTCAGCAGCGGCTGCGCAACCGACCCCCTCTCCGGCCAACGATGTGATCGACATTCCGCTCCACGGCCGGATTGCGGCGGGCGCTCCGATTGAAGCGCTCGAAGGGCAAACGTCTCTGCCTGTTCCAGCGGCTCTGTTAGGCCCGGGTGAGCATTACGCTCTGGAGGTTTCGGGCGATTCGATGATCGAGGCCGGCATCTTCGATGGCGATTTCGCCTTGGTGCGTCGGACCGACAGCGCGCGGGATGGCGAGATCGTGGTGGCTCTCGTCCATGGCGAGGAGGCGACCCTCAAGTATCTCCACAAAGATGGCGGCCAGGTACGGCTCGATCCAGCCAACGCCGCTTACGATCCGCAAGTGTACGGTCCGGGCGAAGTGCAGGTGCAAGGGAAGCTTGCCGGCCTTCTGCGCCGCTACCATTGATCGACGGGTCGGTGCGGTTTGGCTTTTCAACGCTCAACCGCACCACCCTCACCTTTCCACCACCCATGAGCCCCCTGCCCGTCTGATACGGTGGTGATGGCTTCGTGCTCTAGGTCCAAGGCCAAACCGCCTTTGCGCTCAAGGTATCGTCTGTCCGCCTTTAGCCATCGCGGCCGACACGAACGCGGCAAATAGCGCGACGCGACCACGATGTCGGATTGCTCACACGCCGCGGCCAAGGCTCGCTCTTCAATCAACTCGTTGTTCCGCGCGAGAAGGAGGGTCCAGTCACGGTCACCGCGCTCCAAGGTCACAACGCAAAACTCGCGCGAACACGTGGCTCCACGGTATTCCTCAAGTGCAATGGGTTCCGCTTTCACGCTCGCCAATTCGAGAAGGTTATCGCGTATGTAAGTCGAACGAGTGTCCCGCAGTGAAAGCAGGCCGCCGTCGTCGAGGGTGATACCCACATGGCGCCCCTCGCGCCCAATCAACATATCGGGAATTGGGGTGGACAACAAAAGAGCGCTGGCAAGCGTTATAGGGACAAGCCCCCAAAGCCGCGATCTTTGGCTCCAAAGCGCCAACCAGAGACCGCCCGCCACAAACAGGCCAACGGTAAGGCCACTCATCTGAGGCATAAGCTTCACAGCCCCCGGCTGCGCAGAAGTGAAGCGAGCTACGCTAAGCAACGCTTCCAAAGACATCCCGGCAAGCCACCAGATCGGGGCTCCCAAACCGATCGTGTCGAGCGCCAAGGCCAAGGCTGTGAGCGGCATGGATACGAATGTGACGAGCGGTATGGCGACGAGATTGGCGAGCGCTCCGTAGACGCCCGCTCGGTGAAAGTGGAACATGACGATCGGCATCAAGGCGATCTCGATCATAAGCCCGGTTAGAAACAGGATCAACAAACGGCGAGCCAAGCGTTGGGCCCAAGGCTCATCTCGCGGACTCAGGAACGCGCGAACGGGAGCGGATGTGTGAAGCGCCACAATGGCAAGAACCGCGCTGAAGCTCATCTGGAAGCTCGGCCCAACGACGCTCTCCGGCCACAACAGCAATACAACGAAGGCGGCCACCGCCACCATCCTCAGTGAAAGCGCCTCTCGACCAGAAGCCAGCGCACCAAGGACGAGGAGCGCGGCCACGCAAGCCCGCACGGTCGGAACCTGCGCCCCGGTTAAGAGCGTGTATCCTATGCCAGCCATCGCTCCGACTCCGGCCGCAACCAGCGGAAGCCGAACGCGAAGCGCCAAAGCAGGGATAAGCGCAAGGCATTTGAGCGCCAAGAGATACGCCGCGGCGATGACCGCGCTCACATGCAATCCGCTGATAGCGAGCAGATGAGTCAGGCCCGCGTCACGCATCGCTTCGGCGTCTGGTTCTGATATGGCACCCCGATCTCCGCTGACAAACGCTGCGGCAATGGCGCCAGGCGGTCCCTCTAATTGCGATTGTACATGCTCTGAGAGGTCTCTTCGCCAGCGCGCGAGAGGCTGCACGCCGCGCGAGGGCTCAACAACTTCAATGGGCCCAAGCAAACCGCCGGTTGCTGCCAGTCCCTTGAACCACGCGGCACGAGCGAAATCGTAAGAGCCCGGCAACATGGGGCTCGCAGGCGGCATAAGCCGCGCTCGCATGCGAACAACCGTCCCCTCCCTCAGGACGCTGCCAGCAGCACCTTGATTGATCTCAGCGCTAACTCGGTCAACTTCTTCCAAAGGAACATTCACCCGGATTTTACGGCTTTCGCCATTGACCGCGTCGCGCACGGCGAGCGTCAACCGGATGCGATCCTCGCTTGGTCGATCTTCGCGTTGGAGAATATAGCCTTCAACTTGCTCAATCATGGGTCGATCAATCGGCTCTGCGCCCACCGTTTCGGAGCGTACCCAAATCACCGCGATCCCCGCCGCAAAAATCAGGGCGCACGCTACAATGGCGCCGCGAACGAAACTTCGCGTGTCATCCGCACCATCTGCCCGTGGCCACACGACGAGGGCCACAAGAGCGATGAGAACGCACGCGACCATCGCTCCGGTCCATTGCCATGGATTGTCGAGGCCAAACCACGTAAGAATTCCGCCGGCAAACACAACCGCTAGCCACGGCGCGCGGTCAAACCCGGCCTCCATCAGGAAAGCGTCGATGCGCCCCGCAACGCCCTGCGGGGAACTGGACAACGAAGCGCCCCTTTGCCACAGGCGCGGGGCTTCGGTCCTTTTTGGGCTATAAGGGACG
>JBCCKJ010000236.1:0-4394 GCA_039027455.1 Pseudomonadota bacterium
CTCCGGCTTCAAACAGCTCTTCGCCGAGGGGCAGGAGTTCACGTACGGCCTCACCGAGGTTGGCCGATACTACGCCGATTATGTCCAACTGATGGACCATTGGGACGCAGTCTTGCCAGGTCAGATCTTACGGGTGCAGCATGAGGACGTGCTCGACGATCAGGAAGGTCAAACCCGGCGCATGCTCGATTTTCTGGAACTGCCCTTCGAAGAAGCGACGCTGCAATTCCACAAAACCGATCGCGCCGTGCGCACCGCATCAAGTGAGCAGGTGCGCGAGCCGATCAATCGAAAGGGTCAAGACGCGTGGAAGCCTTTCGAGCCCTATCTCGGCGATCTAAAGGCCGCCCTTGGTGATCTGGCTTAGGCTAGTTTGGCTCCGTCCGGCACCGGTGCCTCGGGCTTCGCGAGCACGATCGCGCCCTCTTCATCCGGAAAGCCAAGCACCAAGACTTCGGACATAAACGGCCCGATCTGGCGGGGGGCGAAGTTTACAACGGCCATGACCTTAGCGCCGACAAGACCCTCCGGCGTGTAGCGCTCTGTGATCTGAGCGGAGCTTTTCTTGACGCCAATCTCTGGCCCAAAGTCGACCCACAGCTTGATCGCCGGGCGGCGCGCTTCGGGGAAAGGTTCAGCGCGTTGAACGGTTCCGGCCCGTATGTCGAGCGCAAGGAAGGTTTCAAATGATGCGGTGTCCATACAAACCGCGATAGTATTGTGCTTGGCGAACGTCGAGACGTGCGATAGATTGCGCATTGCAACTGAGAAGGCGCCTGGGGAGGCGGCAACTTCTCAAGCAAGAGAGAGCAAGAGCAGACATGGCAAAATTTACGCTTAACGGCCAGCCGGTCGAGGTCGATGCTGACCCGGCCATGCCGATCCTTTGGGTCGTGCGCGAGAAACTCGGGATGAACGGCACGAAGTTCGGTTGCGGCATCGCGCAATGCGGGGCCTGCACCGTTCACCTTGATGGCCAACCGATCCGTTCGTGCTCAACGCCGGTGTCGGCGGCTGAGGGCGCGGAAATCACGACGATCGAAGGTATTGAGGGGCCAGAGGGCGAGCTCAGCGCGCTCCAAAAGGCGTGGATCTCCGAGCAGGTTCCCCAATGCGGATATTGCCAATCTGGGCAGCTAATGAGCGCAACGGCCCTGCTGCGCGACAACCCGACACCGTCGGACGAAGAGATCGACGCCGCTATGAAAGGCAATATCTGTCGCTGCGGCACCTACACCCGCATCCGCCGCGCGATCAAAGTCGCCTCGGGCCAAGTGCCAGCCAGCGAGGAGGTTTGAGCCATGAACGACCTTACTCCTGAAAAGAAAAAATCCGGCCTCGCCAAGTGGAGCCGTCGCGGCTTCATCGGCGCAGGCGTTCTCGCGGGCGGCGGCTTACTCATCGGCATTGGCGTGCGTTCGGGCAACCCGATTGGCGCGCTGGCTCCGAAAGTGGCTGCGGGCGAGGGCGAACAGCTGGTCAACAGCTGGGTCAAGATCGACACGGACAACATCGTCACCGCGATCGTCCCGCACTGCGAGATGGGGCAGGGCGCGCATTCCGTGCTGGCTCAGATGCTGGCGGACGAGCTCGACGCCGATTGGAGCCAAGTCCGCGTGCAGCAAGCGCCGACCGATGGTAGCTATATTGTCACCGACACTGCGCGGCAGTTCGTCGCGCCGTTTACGATGAACGCCGCCGATTGGCTTGAGCCGACATGGGACGGTCTGTTCACGCAGATCGGGCGTCTGGCCGATGCGTTGATCACGGGCGGTTCCTCCTCGATCCGCACGACCGGCCAGTTCCAGATGCGCGTCGCTGGTGCGGCGGCACGCAAGATGCTAATCGGCGCGGCCGCGGACGAATGGGATGTGCCCGCCAATGAGATCGAAACGCGGGACAGCACGCTGATCCACGCCGCATCGGGCAAAACCGCGACCTACGCGGAGTTTGCGACCGCCGCGGCCGATCAGCCCATGGACCAGACGCCGACGCTCAAATCGCCGGACCAGTACAAGCTGATCGGCAAGAGCAAAGCGCGCACCGATATTCCAAGCAAGGTCAACGGCACCGCCAAGTTTGGCATCGACGCCGCTCCCGAAGGCGTCGAGTTCTCCTACGCCGCCACGGTGCGCCCGCCAGTGCCCGGAACACGCGTCGCGAGCATGGACGCGTCCAAGGCCAAGGAGATGAACGGCGTCCTGCAAATCCTCAACATGGGCGATTTCATCGCCGTGGTGGCGGACAGTTATTGGCAAGCGCAGCAGGCGCTCAACCGCGTCGATGTAACTTGGACCCAGAGCGAAAGCGCGATCAAGAGCAGCGAAGACCAGTTCGCCGCCTACTCCAAGGCGATGGATGAGGCGGGGGCCGATGGCGGCGACGAAGCGGCCTCGAAGGGCAATTTCGCGGACGCTTTTGCAGGCGCGGCGACCCAACTCGAAGCGGAATACAAAGTCCCATATCTTGCCCACGCGCCGATGGAGCCGATCAATTGCACCGCCATGGTGCAAGATGGCAAATGCGACGTGTGGACCAGCACGCAGGTGCCGCTGCGGGTGCGCACCGAACTGAACGAAGCGCTGGGCATCGCCAAAGACGACATCACGGTGCACCACCCGTATCTGGGCGGCTCGTTCGGGCGACGTCTTGAGGGTGTCTACGCGGTGATGACTGCACGGGTCGCGCAGGCGACCGGCTACCCGATCAAGTCGATCTGGAGCCGCGAGGAAGACACGCAAAAGGCGCTCTACCGGCCTGCCGAAATCAGCCGCTTCAAAGGTGGGCTTGATCAAAGCGGCGCACTGGTCGCGTATGACAACATCTTCACTCAGCGCAACGATCCAGCCGAAGCCAGCGTGCCGGGGATTTACTCGATCCCCAACACCAAGGTCCGCGTTGCCGAAGCGCCGCTGCACCTGCCCTTCGCCGCGTGGCGCTCGGTCGACCACTCGCAGCATGGCTTTTTCATTGAGAGCTTTGTGGACGAGGCCGCGCACGCGGCGGGCGCTGACCCTTACGAGTATCGCCTTGCGATGCTGAAAGACGCGCCGCGTCAGGCGGCGGTGCTCAAAAGGGTCGCGGAGATCTCGGATTGGTCCGCGCCGAGCGCGGAAGGCACGGCCAAAGGCATCGCTATCGTCGAAAGCTTCGGTTCGATCGTCGCGCAGGTGATCGAAGTCGATATGAGCGCGGGCAAGCCTAAGCTCAAAAACGTCTGGGCGGTGTGCGACGCGGGCTACGTGGTGAACCCGGATGGCTTCAAAAACCAGATCGAAGGCGGCATCGTCTTCGGCTTGACCGCCGCGATGTATGGCGAGCTCGATCTGGTTGATGGCGCGATCAAGCAAAGCAACTTCCACGATTACAAGATGCTGCGCATGGACGAGACGCCGAACATCACGGTCGAGATCATCAACAGCGGCGATGTGCCCATCGGCGGCGCGGGGGAACCTGGCCTGCCTCCGGCGGCTCCCGCTCTCACCAACGCGATCTTCGCCGCAACAGGCCAGCGCTTGCGCGAGCTGCCGATCGCAAAGCAATTCGCCTGAAGCGCGCTTTTTCAAGGGGAAACAACGTGATGCGTAACAAGGCGCTTCTGGCGGCGGGCCTGCTCACCTTGGGGCTTGCCGCATGCAGCTCGAGCGAGCCCGAAGCGGTGGTTGAACAGATTGTGATCCGTGCACCGGGCGAAGCACCCGCCACGGCTGCGTCTCCAGCGAGCGAGGCCGGTGAAGTCGATATGGTCGCGCTTGGCGAAGAGGCGTTTCAGATGTGCACCGGGTGCCACAACGCCGATCCCGGTGGCCCGAGCATGGCCGGACCTAATCTTCATGGTGTTTTCGGCCGCAAGGCTGGGGCCAATCCTGACTTTCTTTACAGCGACGCGCTCGTTGCCTCCGGGATCACGTGGGACTACGCCTCGCTTGATCGTTTCCTGTCGAACCCTGCGGCCTATGTTGAGGGCACGAGTATGGTGGCCGGAGCCGTCCGCAATGGCGAACAGCGCGCGGCGATTGTCGCCTATCTTGCTTCGACCAGCGAATAGGGCCACCAGCCTTTCGCAATGGATCGCGCAAAAGTTCTTCGTTTCCTGAGTGACGCGCGCGGGCGGGGGGAACGCACGGTTCTTGTCACCGTGTGCGCGGTCGAAGGATCTTCTATGCGCAACCCTGGCACGATGATGGGCGTGGCGCAGGATGGCAGTTTTGAGGGATCGCTCTCGGGCGGTTGCATCGAAAACGCGGTGGTGGCCGAGGCGCTCGACACTCTCAAAGCGGGTGCGCCGAGGGTTGTGCGCTTTGGCGCAGGCTCACCCTATCTCGATATCAAACTACCGTGCGGGGGCGGGCTCGATCTGCATTTCGCGCCGCTCGGCGACAGCGACTTTGCGC
>JBCCKJ010000237.1:0-4383 GCA_039027455.1 Pseudomonadota bacterium
AAGTCATGCCGCTTTCGCCCGCGGTGATCACCGTGGGGTCGTTCCACGCGGGTTCAAAGCACAATATCATTTCCGATGAAGCGAACCTGCAACTCACCGTGCGTTCGAACGACGAGACGGTGCGCGCGCAACTCTTGGCCGCGATCGATCGGGTCGCGGTCAATGTCGGCAAGGCGCATGGCCTGCCCGAGGATATGCCCGTCGTGGTGGAAGTGGTGGAGGGCACGCCGGTGACCTTCAACGACCCCACCTTGGCGCGGCGTTTGAACAATGTGATGAAGCGCGAGCTGGGCGAGGCGGCGTTTATGGACTTCCGTCAACAGGGTATGGGCGCGGAGGACTTTGCCTATTTTGTCGCCGAAAGCATGGGCGTGCCGGGATATTACTTTGCCGTCGGCGGCACCCCACCCGAAGCGTTTGAGGCCGAAGCCAAGGGCGGCCCGCGCGTGCCCAGCCACCATTCGCCTCTGTTCAAGATCGCCCCGCGCGAAAGCGTGACGTTGGGCACAAAGGCGATGGTGGCCGCCGTTCTCGATCTGGCTCCGGCGAGTTGAGGGAAATCGGTCAGGCCGCCTGTAACAGCCTGCTCATGTGGTGCGAGTAAATCCTTCTGGCAAAATGATTTAACCCAATCCGTGCGGCTAGTGCGCTGGGTAAAATGCCCGTGAAGTACAGGCGGACAAGCCTTCTTGGGTCAGCCCGTAGACGGTCCGCTACGGCTGGCGCTTGCTCGTAATATCTTGCGATATCTGTCGGGCCGTCGGCTTGTTTGGCTAACCAGTCGTCTCTGAAGCGGCGCAAGGTGCGAAGTTCCCAACAATCATCATGCAGACCGATCGTTTCGACAGCTGCGGTTGTTAGGAAACACGGAGCACCAACTCTGGGAGGCGGCTGATAAGGTCGGGCAAAACAAGTTTGATCCGCGTACATTTGGCGAAACGAGGAAAGCTTCGCAATTGCCTCTTGCCATGCCGCATTGACTAACTCGGGGCTAAACCGAATGATCATCGTCGGCGTGTCTGGGCTTGTCGTGGCTTCGGTAAAGACCTTGAATTCCAACTGTCCGCGCATGGTGCCGAGAAACCGGGCTTCATCGTCGTAGGTAAATTGGAATGCGGACCCCGACATCTCTCTTTCTCTCTCACCCGGTAGGTCTGCGTCGTCGAATTTTGCGACGATGCGCGCTCGCAGAGGGATTCTATAGGCCGCTTCGTTCAGTTGTTCGATCTGCCCGTCAATTCGGAAGAACCGTTTTCCTGATGGAAATTCCATTACTGTGAGTTTCACCAGCGCGCTTACGGCGTCCTTCGGGATGCGCGTTGAGACGAGCATCTGGGTCGGTTTCAGGAGCACACTCACGTTTTCATAGACATTATCCACCCCCGTCGGGTGAAGCCCAACTTCAAACCCCCTGATCTTGAAGTTCGCGTTTTCGGCTGCTGTGCGGATGAAGCACTGTCCGTTTTGGGCCAGTGCCGCCGGGCTAAGCGCACCCAACGCCACCAACCCAGCAAGAAAGCGCCGTCTTGCAAAAACAGTTTTAGTCATAAAACCCCCTGCAATCTTGCTTGTAACGTTACGACACTACCATCCTTTGGTGACGGAATGAATTGACCAGCGCGGATCGTCACGACCAGAAGAGCTAGTCCGACGACAAAGCGCAAGCGCCGCCGCCTTAAGCGAGCAACGACGCCCACAATTTGGGATACGTTGTGTGCTCTGTAAAAAGAAGCGATTCACGCCACCCTAAGCCGCAACCGCTCACCGGCAATGCGTTGCTTGGCATCTCGTAACTTCTCAAACGCGCGCACGTCAATTGGCGGATGCGTTCGCGTGATACGCCGCAGACCTGGGAGAGCTCTTCTAGCGTCTGCGGCCTTTCCTTCATTTGCGCGAGGTGGGGTCCGGGTCAAGCGGCCAGCACGGCCTCCGGCGGTTTGAGGTGTCCACGGACGTGTCAGGGCGAAAGCAGTCGGTGCGAATGGGCGAGCGATAGACGATGGGCTTGCAGCCCTTCTTCGCTCGCATGGCCTTGGACCTCTTCAGAACCTCACTGGTGTAGGCGTAACCCAGGTTGAGATCGCTCGCGCTGAAGGTGAACAGCAGATCGGCCGCTTGATCAGCCTTTTCGTCATCCAGCTGTTGGGCCCCTGGCGGATCGGGCATTTCGTCGAAATAGACAAACACCCGCACAATCCCTTCAAGCGCGCCAAACGGCAGCACACCGTCTTCGAGATAATGATCAAAGTTGTTGCCAGAACTCGCAAATTCGAAGGTCTGCGCCTGCTGCTGGTTTATATACTGGACAAGCATTCGCCGTTTGCCCTTGGGAAGCCGGGCCTCCTGATCGTGGGGCAGTTGCATTTCGAAGCGCAGCCAGCGCCGACGGGTTCCGAAGCTGTTGAAGCTTGCGGAATATCCAAGCAACCCCTTGGTACCAAGCGGCTCCAGCTCGGGCCGCGCTTGCTGGGAGAACGCGTCGACATACATGAGCCGCCTTTCCGCGATCGTCTTGGTCCACCGCGATTCCTTGAAGACCCCGCCCTTGATAAAGGTGATGCGCTCCGTCGGCGTCCAGATTTTCAGCGAACAGCCGGGTTTTTTGGCAAAAGCAGCGGGGCAGATCGCGCCCAAAGCCAGGAGACCAGCGATGAAAAAGCGGTGACGACGAAGCAAGGCGAGCGGCATGGTCTTCCCCCTTTAAAGCCATACAAGTCTATCGCATTTTTGCGCTTTTCGTAAGTCCGCGTTTTGGTTGCCGCGCGCGATTGGCGCTGGCGGTTTGGCGCGAGCGGCGCCAAAGGCTGAGAATGATCATCGTCATCGAAGGGATCAGCGCGGTGGGTAAGACCACTTACGCGCGCTCGCTGGGCGAAGCGACGTGGGTGCCCGAGTTTGAGCCCTTGGGCACGCCGCCCGGACCCGAGAGCCCGGCGGAGGAACGCGCCGCCTATTGGGTTGCGCATAATGAGCGCCGCTTTGCCCGCGCGCTGGAGGTCGAGGCTGAGCGCGGCTTTGCCCTTTGCGACACCGATCCGTTCAAATCGCATTACGACTGGAGCCTGGCGCGCGCAGGGCTCGCGACGATGGAGGTGTTTGAAGCCGCGAGGCCAATCGCGCGCGCCTCCTTTGCCGCCGGGCGGCTGGGCTTTGCGGATTTGTACTTGGTGAAACGCATCGCGCCCGAAGTCGCGCGCCGCCAGAAGGAAAACGACCCCACCCGCACGCGCCGCAATTTCGAGCGCCACCTCGCGCTGCAACCGCATCTGATGTCGTGGTTCGAGGCGCTGGCCGAAGTGTTGCCGGGTCGGGTCGAGTTTGGCTTTCGCGACCGGGACACGCTGCTGGGCGAGCTTAAAAACAAAGCGCCGGAGGAAAACCCCCGGCGCTTCGATGTTTCGGCGCTGGACGCTCTGTTTGAGCGCTTGCCGAATTAGTGTTTACGCCATGCCCGGCAGCAAACGCTCGCCCGCGATGCGCTGCATCGCTTTTTGCAGCTTTTCAAACGCGCGCACTTCGATCTGGCGGATGCGCTCGCGGCTGACGTCGTAGACCTGCGAGAGTTCTTCCAAAGTCTGCGGCTTTTCCGTCAGGCGGCGTTCGGTGAGGATGTGCTGCTCGCGTTCGTTGAGCGAATCCATCGCTTCCACCAGCATTTCATGCCGCACGCTTGCTTCCTCGGCGTCGGCGACGGTTTCGTCCTGCAGCGGGCGTTCGTCGGTCAGCCAGTCCTGCCATTCGCCCGAGCCTTCTTCGCCGCCGCGCATCGGCGTGTTGAGCGAGCCGTCGCCGCCCATCATCATCCGGCGGTTCATGTTGACGACTTCCTGCTCGGGCACGCCCAGATCGGTCGCGATCTTGGTTACGTCTTCGGGCGACAGGTCGGTGTCTTCGTAGGCTTCGAGCTGTTTCTTCATCCGGCGAAGGTTGAAGAACAGCTTTTTCTGAGCCGCGGTGGTGCCCATCTTAACAAGGCTCCACGAACGCAGGATATATTCCTGGATGCTCGCCTTGATCCACCACATCGCGTAGGTCGCGAGGCGGAAACCGCGATCGGGCTCAAACTTCTTCACGCCCTGCATCAGGCCGACATTGCCTTCGGAGATAAGATCGGAGACCGGCAGTCCGTAGCCGCGATAGCCCATGGCGATCTTGGCCACCAGGCGCAGGTGGCTGGAGACCAGCTGCGCGGCCGCTTCGGGGTCTTCGTGCTCTTCATAACGCTTGGCGAGCATGTATTCCTGCTCAGCGGTCAGCACGGGGTATTTCTTGATTTCCGACAAATAGCGGTTGAGGCTTTGCTCGCCGCTCAGCGCCGGGACGGATGGAGTGGATTTACTCACTGTTTCCCTAACCTTTCTTGCGTCGACCTCGCTTAGTCAG
>JBCCKJ010000238.1:0-4367 GCA_039027455.1 Pseudomonadota bacterium
GTATTACGAATGTGGCTTGACCGTGCGTAGAGCATGGCCGAAAGCCTTGGGTGAATGAGATAAGAGGAAGGTGTTTTCATGAAGCGTGGGTTCTTGAAAGGCGCGGCGTTTGGCCTTGCCGCAATGGCGTCTATGTCCGCTCCGGCGCAGGCCCAGAGCTTTATTCCCGGACAATTTGACCCAGCGATCCCGACCGTAACCGAAACCCTGGGCCATGAGCCGGGCACGCATATCTCCACCTCGGCGGAATCTCTGACCTATCTTGAGGGGCTGGCCGAAGCCGCACCCGACCGCATCAAGCTCGTCACCTATGGCGAAAGCTGGCAGGGACGCCCGCTCACCTACGCGATCATCTCCAGCCCTGAAAACATCTCGCGGCTGGATGCGATTCAGGCGGATCTCGCCAGCGTCGCGGCGGGTCGCGCGAGCAACGGCTCCGCCCTGCCGGTCACGTGGTTGGCCTATTCGGTTCACGGCAATGAGGTCTCGTGCACCGACGCGGCGATGATGATGGCCTATCACCTGTTGGCGGCTCAGAACGACCCGCGCGTGCAAAAGATGCTGGATGACACCCTCGTGATCATCGATCCGGTGCAAAACCCCGATGGCCGCGATCGCTTCATCTACAACTTCCAATCCAATCTTGGGATCGAACCTCAGGCCGACCGCCAGGCCGCCGAGCACGACGAGGGTTGGCCCTCGGGCCGCGTCAACCACTACATGTTCGATATGAACCGCGATTGGTTTGCGCTGACGCAGCCTGAAACCCGCGCCAAGGTCAAAGCCATGTTGTCGTGGCGTCCGGTCGTTGTGGCGGACGTCCATGAAATGGGCGGCGACAGCACCTATTTCTTTAATCCCGCCGCCGAACCGATCAGCCCCAACATCACCCAGTCGCAGCGCGATCTGTATGAAGTGATCGGACGCAATAACGCGGCCTATTTCGACCAGATGGGTGAGCCTTATTTCACCCGTGAGACCTTTGATCTGTTCTATCCCGGTTATGGCGACACCTGGAACACGCACCAGGGCGCGATCGGGATGACGTTCGAGCAAGGTTCGCCGCGCGGCCTTGTGTTTGAACGCAGCGACGGTTCCGTGCTGACTTACGCCGAGGCTACGCGAAACCACTTTGTCGCGAGCTTCTCAACCGCCGACGCCGTGGCGCAGAACGCGGATCGCTTCCTGTCGGATTACGCCGCCTATCGGCGCGCAAACGCACGCGGTGCGGCGGGCAACGGTGCGTACGTAATCGATCTCGCTAAGCGCCGTTGGAACGCCGAAGCGCTTGGGCGTCGTCTGGTGGGGCAGGGCATTGATGTGGTCCGCCAGGAAGGCCCAGCCAGCGCGTGCGGTCGGTCTTACCCTCAAGGCTATCTCGCGGTGGGGCAGGCTCAAGGCGCGGCGCGCCTGGTCCGCGCGCTGCTGGATCGCAACACGCAGCTTCCGCCCGAGTTCGTCGAAGAGCAGGAAAACCGCCGCGAAGAAGACTTGGGCCACGAGCTTTACGACGTCACCGCGTGGTCGGTGGGGCTGATGTCTGGCGTCGCTGTCGACGTGTGCGGTTCCATGCCTGGTGGAACGGCGCTGACCGCAGACGCGCCGATCCCTGCGGTCACCGGCGGATCGGGCGAGTTCGGTATCGCTGTGCCGTGGACGGATAGCGGCCAAGCGCGTCTCGTGACGCTGGCTATCCGCGACGGCCTTGTGGGGCGCGTCACGGACGAAGAATTCACCTCAGGCGGGCGCACCTTCCCGCGCGGAACGGTTGTTTTTGGCGCGCAGGCCAATGGCGACGAAGCTCTGGCCCGCATCGAGAAGCTTTCGGTTGAGGTGGGCGCGGAAACGGTTCGCTTGGCCTCGAGCTGGGTTGAGGATGGTCCCAACTGGGGTTCCAACAGTTTTGCAACGCTGACGCCTCCCAAAGTGGCGATGGCGTGGGACGATGGCGTTTCCCAGCTGAGCGCCGGAGCTTTGCGGTTTATTCTCGAACAGCGTTTTGGCCTTCCAGTGACTCCAATTCGCACCAACAGGTTCGGCTACACCGACTTCTCCGACTATGATGTGATTGTTGTCCCCGAAGGCTCGCCGGCTGGCGTCATGGGACCCGGCGGGATGCGCAACCTGCGCAGCTTTGTGGAAGGCGGCGGCGTGCTCGTAGCGGTTGGGCGCAGCCTTGACGCCTTCACGCGCGGCGACAATCCGATGCTTTCGGTCAAGCGCGAGGCGGCGCTTGGGCGCGACCTGTCCGATCCTAAAGGGGAGAAGGACGGCTCCCTCGCCGTTGCCAGCGAGATTGAGGACGAGAACAGCTATCGTGAGGCGATCCAAAACCAGAGAGCGCGCCCTGACACCTTGCCCGGCGCTCTGCTCAACGTGGTGGCGGACACCAATTCCTTCCTTTCGGCGGGTTATGACGATGGCGGTGTGGTGAACGCGACAGGATCGGCGGTCTACACCCCGCTTAGCCGCGCCAACGGCCTCAACGCGGTTCGTTTTGCGAGCGCTGATAGCCTGGTTGCGAGCGGGTATGTCTGGGGTGAAAACCAGCGACAGATGGCGTTCAAACCCTACCTTATGGCGCAACCAATGGGGCAGGGAATGACGATTGGCTTCGCGCATGATCCTTCGACGCGCGGCTATCTCGACGGGCTGGATCTGATGATCGCCAACGCGGTGCTGATCGCGCCTTCGCGAGTGCGGTAGGCGCGAAAAAGGCGGCGGGTTGCCCCGCCGCCTCTCCGCGTTACCCGAAGGGCTGGGGCCTTAAGCGGCCGCCTTTTTCTGAGCCCATTGCGGAGCTTTGGGCGCGGGAAGACCGGTCTCGTACGGGCAGGTCTCGCGCAAAGTTTCAATCGAAGGGCCGTAATCGAACAGTGGGAGTTCGCCGCGCGTCTCGCGCATTTGCGTGCGCAGCGCCTCGGTCTCGGCTTCGTCGACCACACCGTCTTCGTCGGCGACCACGCCATAGTCGCGCGCGCCAGCCGGGGTGACGAGGCCCTGGCGGATTTCGAGGCTGACCGCCTGCGGATCGCGCTCCAGCGGGTCGCCCCAGCCGCCGCCGCCCCATGTGATGAAGTGCAAGAGATCGCCCTCTTTCACCTCAACATCTTCGACCTTGTTGCCGACGACCATGGTTTCGCCGCCGCGCTCGAGCAGCTTTTTCGCCCGCGCGCCCGGATGGCCGCCATTGACCCCCCAAGGGGGCACGAACCAGCGATCGTCATGGATCGCGATCTTGCCATCCGCGAGGAAGCGGTAGGTCATGTGGATGCCGTTGCCCCCGCGATGCAGGCCTGCGCCGCCGCTGTCCGGTTCGGTTGAGTAACGCTCGATCCGCATCGGGAAATAGCGTTCGAGGAATTCGTTGGGCACGTTGGTGAAGCCGGGCCACAGCGAGTGACCGTCTGGCCCATCGCCGAGCGGACGCCCCGGAATGCCGCCAAAGCCGATCTGGAAAAGCTGGAACCAGTCGCCTTCGTGTCCGGCGCGATTGTCCCAGCCTGAATAGAACAGGTGCGGGGAAGAGGAAAAGCCGGCGGCGTTCAGGAATTCCGGCGTTTTCTGTCCGAGCAATCCGCCGAGAATATCAAAAATCCGGCCCAGCGCGTGGGTACGCCCGGAGAGCGCGGCGGGGAAGTGCGGCTTCAAAAGCGAGCCCTCGGGGATGCGCACTTCGATCAGATCGTAGAACCCGTCATTGAACAGGATTTGCGGGTCGAAGACCATGATCATGTAGATGCCGAAGAACATCTTGAACATGTTTTCGTTGAGGAAGAAGTTGATCGAGGCGGCGGATTGCGGGTCCGTACCGTCGAAGTCGAGGATTATCTTGTCGCCCTCGCGGTGCATGGTGCAGGTGATCTTGTAGGGGCCAAAGCCCTTGCCATCGTCGCAGATGTAATCGGTGAAGCTAACGGGCTCTTCGGCCACGGCCATCGCGATCAGCGCTTTCATTGCGCGGTGGTTGCGCGCCAGCAGCTCTTGCGTGGCCGAGACATACACATCGTCGCCGAAGCGGTCGGCCATTTCGACAATACGTTTAGAAGCGACGCGGCAGCTGGCGATGATCGCGTTGAGGTCCGCCTGGCACCAATCGGGCTTACGCGTCTGGTGCATGACGAGACGCATCAGGTCCTCGTTATACTCGCCCTTCTTCCAGATTTTCACCGGCGGGATACGCACGCCTTCCTCGAAAATCGAAGACGCGCCGATGGGCATCGAGCCGGGGACCGAGCCACCAATGTCGGACTGGTGGCCGAACATCGCGGTGTAGGCGATGAGGCGTCCGTCCTTGAAAACGGGCAGCAGCACCAACCAATCGTTTGAGTGGCTGACCGCGCCTTCGCAGGAATAGGGATCGGACA
>JBCCKJ010000239.1:0-4347 GCA_039027455.1 Pseudomonadota bacterium
TTTGGAGAGATAAGGTCAAGCAAGGGTGAAGCGATACTATTTGGACTGCTTGATAATCTCGCCGGTGCGCGCATCCACATCAAGATACATCACACGCCCATCCTTGATGAATTTCAGGCGATAGGCATGGGCAACGGCGTCATAGGCCGGGCCAAGATATTCCGCGCCGCGCATTTTCGGCAGGACGCGGCGTTCAATCTCTCGCAACGAAAGCTGATTGCCCGCTTTCATTTCCTTGCGCGCTTCGCCCTGATCGTCGTGCTGCTTCGATTGAGAGGAATAGGAAGCGATGAGCAAGTTTGCCGCCCCAGCGGGCGCGCCAAGAGTCCCCAGCGCAAACGCGCCGGTCAGCGCCATGACCAGGGTACGACCTTTTTTCATAGTGCCGCGGAGGCTAGCCAAAGGGCGTTGAACACGCGGTGAATGCGCGAAACTCATTCCTCCGCCGCCTCGTCGTTCAACAGTTCATACTTGAGAGTGATGGATACGCCCGTGCTTACCAATCCGGGTTCGACGGGCGGCGCGGCCGCGACGTCGCTGCGCACGGCCCGAAGCGATTCCGCGTAGACTGGGCTTCGGCCTTGGACGGACTCGTTGATCTCCAGCACCCGGTAAGTGTCGTAGCCCAGAAGCGCCGCGTATTCCTCAACCCGGGTTTTGGCCCGTTCAAACGCGCGCGCTCGCGCCTGCGCCTTGGCCGCGGTGTCATCTTCAACGCTGAAACTCGGCCCGCTCAGATCGGTCGCACCAGCCGCGACCAAAGCGTCCAGCGCCTCCCCGGTTTCCTCGATTTTACGGAGGGTGACGCTGACGCGATTGGAAGCGGTGTAGCCGACAAAGCGTCGCTTATTCGCCGGGCGCTCATATTCGTATCGGGCGTTTAGGTTGATGCCCGTTGTTTGGATATCCTTGCTGTCGACGCCCAGGGCTTTGATCCGGTCAATCACGGACTGCATTTGGACCGAATTGGCGCGCAAGGCCTCGACGGCGGTAGGCGCGTCGGTGGACACACCAGCCCCGATGGTCACCACATCGGGTTCGGCTTCAACGCGTTCGATGATGCGCAGCTCGATCACCGGGCCTTCGGCTTCGATTTCGATATTGGCGGCGCGTATGGGCGCAATCGACGCTGTGGCAACCGCCAGCGCCAAAGCGGCCGCCTTGAATACGTTATCGAACATAACTGAACCCTCCCATTTAGCCGGCATGTATCCGGCGATCCCTTACCCAGCACTGAACCGACTTGTGACGCGGATCGCAAGCCCCTACGTGCCTCGGCACATGGCGCAACCACCGATCTTGAGCCTTGAAGGGCTTGGCCTGCAGCAAGGCGGCCGCTGGCTGTTTGGCGGGCCGAAACCCGGCGAAGGCGCCGAGCCGATTGATCTGCATGTGCTTCCCGGAGACCGTCTGGCGCTGATCGGACGCAACGGCGCCGGTAAGACGACGCTGCTCAAGCTGATCGATGACCGGATCGAAATGGATCGCGGCACGCGCCGGGTGAAGCCGAACATGCGTATCGTCTTCCTTGAACAAGAGCCCGATTTCACACCCTTCGACACGCTGATGGACTTTGCTCTGGCGGGTAAAAACGCTCCCGCAGCGCACGAGGTCGAAGCCATCGCCGGTCAGCTCGGGATCGACATGAACCGCGAGGCGGCGACCGCTTCGGGCGGAGAAAAGCGCCGCGCCGCCATCGCGCGCGCCCTGGCGCAGGATCCCGATCTGCTGCTGCTTGATGAGCCGACCAACCACCTCGATCTGGGCGCGATTGATTGGCTGGAGGACTGGCTGACCCGCTACAAAGGCGCGTTCATCACGATTAGCCACGACCGGACCTTTCTCAAACGCCTGACCCGCGCGACCCTGTGGCTCGACCGGGGCACTCTGCGGCGCAAAGAGGTGGGCTTTGGTGGCTACGAGGCTTGGGAAGAGCAAGTCTACGCCGAAGAGGCGCGCGCGGCGGAGAAACTGGACGCGAAGCTGAAACTGGAAGCGCACTGGCTGGAACGCGGCGTTACCGCGCGGCGCAAGCGCAACCAGGGTCGGCTTGAGAAACTCTTCCAAATGCGCGCGGCGCGCGCGGCGATGATTTCCGACAGCGGCTCGGCCAAGTTGAAGCTGGCTAATGATGAAGACTTCAAATCCAAGTCGGTGATCGTCGCTGAAGGTATCTCCAAATCCTATGACGGGCGCGCGATCATCAAGCCGTTCACGCTGCGCATCCAAAACGGCGACCGGATCGGCATTGTCGGAGCCAACGGCGCGGGCAAGACGACGCTTCTCAAAATGCTCACGCGCGAGTTGGAGCCCGACGAAGGCACCATCACGCACGCCCGCACGCTGAGCGGGGTGATGATCGACCAGCAGCGCCGCCTTCTCGAACCCGGCGCAAGCGTGCGCGACATTCTGGCAGAGGGCGGCGACTGGATCGATGTAAGGGGGCAGCGCAAGCACGTTCAGGCCTATCTCAAAGAGTTTCTGTTCGACCCCAAGATTGTCGACACCAAGGTGGGCATCCTCTCGGGCGGAGAGCGTTCGCGGTTGTTGCTCGCTCGCGAATTTGCACGAACCGCCAATCTGCTCGTCCTTGATGAGCCGACCAACGATCTCGACCTTGAAACCCTTGATCTGCTGCAGGAAGTGATCGCCGACTTTGACGGCACGGTCCTGATCGTCAGCCACGACCGCGATTTTCTCGACAAGACGGTCACGGTGACTTTGGGCCTCGACGGCACGGGCCGCGTCGATATTGTCGCTGGCGGTTACGAAGACTGGGAGGCCAAGCGGCGCAAGCCCGTGGCGAGCAAATCGAAATCCGCCGCCGCGCCATCGCCCGCGACCAAGCCCGCCCCTGCGGCTCCGAAGAACGACAAGCTCTCTTACAAAGACCAGCGCGATTACGAATTGCTGCCCGCGCGGATCGAAGAGCTCGAAGCGGCCATTGCGAAGGGCGAAGCAATCCTGGGCGACCCCGATCTCTTCACCAAAGATCCGCAGCGTTTCGCGACCATTTCGAAGGGCCTAGAGAACGCCCTTGCCGAAAAGGACCAAGCCGAAGAACGCTGGCTAGACCTCGCCGAACAGGTCGAAGGGTGAGCGACGCTAGCACCGCCGCGCTTCACCGAGACATTGCCGCCTGCACGCTGTGCGCCGATCACCTCTCGCTTGGCCCGCGCCCTGTTGTCCAGTTCTCGGCCCGCTCTCGCATCCTCATTATTGGCCAAGCGCCCGGCACCAAAGTGCACGCCAGCGGCGTCCCGTGGGACGATGACAGCGGGGATCGGCTGCGCGACTGGCTTGGGCTGGACACAGCCGCGTTCTACGATCCTGACGTCCTGGCGCTGATGCCGATGGGGTTCTGCTATCCCGGCAAGGCCAAAGGCGGAGACGCGCCGCCGCGCCGCGAATGCGCGCCCACCTGGCACCAGCTTATCCTCGACCAATTGCCGCCGGAACGGTTGAACTTGCTGGTCGGGGCCTATGCGCAGGCCGCCTATCTGCCCGACACCCGCAAGCTCTCCATGACCGAGCGCGTGCGTCGCGGGGAAGAATTCGCGCCCATGCTTCCCTTACCTCACCCCGCGTGGCGCGTGCGCATGTGGATGGCGAAGAACCCGTGGTTCGAAACAGACACCCTTCCCGCGCTGCGCCGCAAGGTCCAAATCGCCTTGCAAAGGCGACAAAAGTGACACTGTGTCACCTACAGATCCGATGCCTTCTTCTCATATTTTCAGGGTTTTGGACCTCGAACTTGAAGTTTGCACTTTTCCATCAAAATCCTACCGAATTCGGTAGAATTCCGCCACGCGGTCCAAAGCGAGCCGGAGCACCAGCTTCCCGCTGCGCGCGGGCCAGCCGAGCGATTTCTCCGCGTCGGGCAGGCCTTCGCCCGCGCACACAACGCGCCACAGCACATCTTCCAACCCCTTGCCCGCTTGAGCCATCGCGGCTTCAAAACGCCGTTTCGCCGCCACCTGCTTCTCCGTGGGTGACAGCCCCGCATCGCCTGAGCCACGCTGGGTTTTCACACGCACCGGATCCCACCGCATCGTGACGCTCGGGGCCAGCTGCGCGCGTTCGTAGTCGTTGCGCAGGGCCTCCCCCGCGTCGAACAAGCGATCTTCCAAATGGCCCCGCGCGTGCAACCACGCAATCGGCGATTCCCCGATATTGACGGTGACGGTGCGGCGTTTGCCTTGGGCACGGCTCCTGCGCTTGGGCCCTTCGCTCGTAAGCTCGCGTTCGACGAGTTCGCGCTTCATCTCGGTTCTCCCTTGGCAAGTGGCACAGCGGGGCCAACGCGGCGAGACTTGCCAAAGACGCCCTTGTGTAGGAAAGAGAAAA
>JBCCKJ010000240.1:0-4336 GCA_039027455.1 Pseudomonadota bacterium
ATGTCGCTTGGTGCGACACGCGCTTCGATCAGGAGCTTCTCACCAATCGGAACGATCTGCATGATCTTTTCGCCGGCGTTCACAAAACCGCCTTCGGTCGTGATCTGCACATCGTTGACGATCCCATCCGCAGGCGCGCGCAACTCGTTGCGCTGCTGGCGCGCTTCGGCCCCGCGAATGGTCTCTTCGTTCACCGCGATGCGTGTCGCAACCTCGCTGCGTTCGTTCAGCGCTTGCTGACGGAAATCGAGGCGCGCGGAGCTCAGATCAGCTTGCGCCTGACGAATGGCCGCGGCTGCCCGGCCCGAGGCCTGCTGCGCGGCCGAAAGGCGCCCCTGCAAGTCTGCAAGCTCGCGTCGCACAGAGAGCAACTCGGTGCGCGGAACAATACCCTGCTCCGCCAAAGGCTCGATCATGGTCACTTCTTCTTGAGCCAGCTGCACGCTTTCGCGAAGCGAAGCGACGGTCGCGTCAGCCTCGCGCTGATCGCGGCGGCGCTGATCAATAGCCGCCGAAAGCGAGTTTTCGCGCGCCCTCGCCGCGGCCAATCGCGCTTCCTGAAGGCGGCGCTCCTCGGCGCACACGCTGCCTTCTTCGCACCCTAGCTCAGTTCCGTCGGCTTCCTGCGACAAGCGCTCGGCCCGCACGGATAAACGCTGATTCTCAGTCTGCAGTTGGCCCAATTCCGATGAGGATTGAGCGTCATCCAGACGGACAAGCAATTGACCTTTTTCGACCGATTGGCCCGCCCGTACGAGGATTTCCGAAACGACGGCGGGTTCCGCCGGTTGCACCAATTGCGCGCGGCTAGAGGGGATAACCTTGCCCGTGCCGCGCGTGATGCTGTCCACTTCTGCAAAGGCCGCCCAGCCTAATAAGACCGCAAGTCCAATTGCAGAGACCACAATCAACCGGCGCGGCGCGTCGAGGCCGTTCCAGAATGCCAGCGCGTTCATGGTGTGTACTCGTTAACCGCCGTAGCCGAGGCTGTCTGCGCGTCTACGGCGGCGCTGTAGCTATCTTTTGCGTTCACGGGATCTGGGATCGAAAGACGCCACGTCTTGGTTGTGTCCAGCCGCCCACCGACGTCGGTTTGCGTGTGGCGATCCGTTTCATCCGGTGTGACCGTAAGCCCCGGCACCCAAGTGTCCTCCGGAGCGATCTGAGGCTGCCCTGCGTCATTTGCCGTTGCCCCAAAGCGCGCCCAGTTGATCGCGGGGATAGTCTCGCCCTTGGCCCAGCTCGCGGAAAAGGCTGAAGGTTCGCCCGGCGCTCCAGGGAAGCGGTAGAAAATGTGAGAGCCGATCACTTCCAATTTGGTGAGCGTGTAAGCCCATTTGGGCACGACATAATTGGCGTGATAATGTGTCGCCGTGCCCACTGAAGACAGCTGATCACCCGACAACGCGTCACGCGCGACGCTTTGCGATTCAAGCCACTGCTTGCGCAGCGGATCGCGCAAGAGCGCACCATCGCACGTGAAGCTGAATTGGCAAACGGGCTGATTAGCGCCTTGATAGACAACGCCGCACACGCTGTTCGGGTACGTGGGATGACTCAGGCGATTGAGCACAACCTGCGCGACGGCCTGTTTGCCGACACGCGGTTCGTTTGCCGCCTCATAATAAATGGCCTGCGTGAGGCATTTAAGCGCCGTTCCAAACGCCGCGTCTGTATGAGCGATGGGTGCGAATTGCGAAGGCAAGCGCGTGCGTCCAGCCACAAGCGGAATACGAGAGTTACGCGCCTGCGCCGAAGGGCCCGTCAAAAACACGCTTCGCTCCGCACCGGTGGACATTTGGCTCAATTGCAGAGCAATATCTGGTCCTAGGCTCGCCTGTTTCGTTTCCAAGCCTCGGGGTTCAACCGGAAGCGTTGGCGACGCCGCCAGCGCGGCGAACGCAGCCACCGCGATCATCCTTAGCCCCGATGCACATCGGCCGATCATTGCGCGAGCGCCTCGACGTTCGCGCCAGCCGACTGAATCACATCTTTCAAGGGCCCGTCAGCAACGATCTTACCGTTGCTGAACACGATCAAGCGCTCGCAAAGCGAAAACAGCGCGGGACGATGGGTCGCGATTACCAATGTCTGTTCAGGAGTGAGCGAGGATTTCAGGCGATCGACAAAGTGTTTCTCAGTCTGGCTGTCCATCGCGCCGGTGGGTTCGTCGAGAAAAAGTAGCTCGCACGGGGTCACCAAAGCGCGCGCCAGTGCCAAGAACGAGCGTTGGCCGCCGGAGAGGCGACGACCGCCCTCGCCCACGGGACGTTCAAACCCACCCACATCACGGGCCAGAAACTGATCCGCACCGCTTTCGCGCAAGGCCGCCAGAATACGCTCATCAGTCGCTTCGCGCCGACCAAGCGCCATGTTGTCGCGAATTGAACCGGAGAACAGATCGGTGTCTTGGCCGACATAACGCAGCGCGCCGCGGACCTGATCAGGCTGATGTTGGCCCACATCCAATCCGTTGATCAGCATTGAGCCTTCGGTTGGCTCATACAAACCACACAGGACCCGCCCGAACGTCGATTTGCCCGAGGCCACTCGGCCAACTACGGCGATACGTTCGCCCGGTTTGATTTCAAGGTTGATGCCATCGAGCGCCGGCTGTCCGCTTTCCGGATAGGAAAAGCGTACGTCTTTCATTGTAAGCAGCGGCTTGCCGATCGACGCAGGTGCTAGCGCACCCCCCTTTTGCCTTTCGTCGCTAGCGGCGAACAAGCGTTCGATGCTGTCGACCATCTCCACCGCTTGGCGGCCACGCGTCAGGAGGAAAGCGATTTGTCCGGCGGGGGCCAACGAGCGCGAAGCCAGCATGACAATTGCGATGATCGCGCCCATCGAAATCTCGCCGGCTGCAAAGAGGTAGTACCCGCCGATAATCAGCGAAACGGTCGATAGCTGCTGAAAGCTCTGTGCAAGACCTACTGCCACCGAGTTGATGTTGCGCAAGCGCTCTTGCGAATGCGCTCCTGCATCAGCCAAGCGATGCCAGCGGCCCAGCGTTCCGCCCTCGCCGCCCATACTCTTCAGCGTTTCCATCCCAGCAAGCGACTCCACCAGGAGCGTTTGCTGCAAGCCGTAATCGGCCTGTGCGTCCTGCGCGGCATCGGTGACTTTACGTTGAAGAATAAAGCCAGCCGCCATCATCGCGAAAATGATCACCAAAGGAATAAGGGCCAGCCAGCCCCCGATGATCGCGATCACCCCGACAAACACGAACAAGAACAGCAGATCAATGACCAGGACTACGCTGGTCGAGGCGAAGAAATCCCGAACGATTGCGTATTCGGATACCCGAGCAGCCAGCGCGCCCGTGTGACCTTGTTTCTCCTGCAAAGGTGTCGCCAAAAGCCGACCAAAGATCTTCTGCGAAAGCTTGAGATCGAGCCGCCGCGAAATCTGATCGAGCACCGCCGTCCGGCCCCGGCGCAGAGCGAACTCAAGCGCAAAAACCAGCAAGACGCCTGCCGCCAGCACCCAAAGCGTGTCGGTGGCGCGATTGGGAATGACCCGATCGTACACGTTCATCGTAAACAGCGGCAGCGCTACGGCGAGAAGGTTAATCACGAACGAAGCCAAAATGACGGGCCAGAACGAATACCGCTCTTTGCGCAACTCGCTCCAGAACCAGTGGCCGCGCGCTTTGGCGTGCCAGGGCGCCTCGCCCTCGCGTTGGACATCAGGGTTGCTGAAAACCGAATACAGTCGGCCGGCGAATGTTTCGGCGATCTCATCGCGTGGAACCCAGCTCTCTTCGGCAATTTCGGGCCGCCAAACGAGCATGTCGGTTTCGTTAGCGTCGAGAACGACAACGAAGTGTTCATCGGACAGTTCGACTAGCGCTGGGTAATCGGCGGCTTGGCGAGGCAGACGCTTGGTATTCTTGCGTTCAAAATGAACGCCCGCGAGCTCAAGCGCGGTTTCCGCCTGGTGCCAAGGCAGCCGCCCGTCCGGCTTCTTGGGAAGTTGTGCCAGAGCCGATGAGGACAAAGGGCGTGCGTGCCGCGATGCGAGCTCAGCTACACATCGCGACAGGCTATCGATTTGCACGCCTTGCAAGGATTCCTCTGGTTTCGACATAGCGAAGGACGGTTAACGCCATTTCCGTTTACTTCGGATAAACGCGGCGTTGCAATTCGGCTTCGACCGGCGGGCCGTAGTCGAACCGTTCGCGCTCGTTCTCACCCGAACCAGCACCACCCTGGACCCCAATCGACGTAAGGAACGTGTTGGTCGCGGCCAGGATTTGGTAGCGGGCGAACATTTCCGAAAAGCGAGCCGTTTCAAGGCGAACCTGTGTGTTGAAGCGCGTGTTCTGCGCGTCGAG
>JBCCKJ010000241.1:0-4293 GCA_039027455.1 Pseudomonadota bacterium
GCCGCCCGGCCCTGCGCCTTGGCCGCGCGCCGCACACCCTTGGACTTAGAGCGAGCCAGCTTAGCCATGGATAGCCTCTTCTTCCGCGTGCACACGCAAGGCCTCTTGCACTAAGAGATCAACCAGTTCGGCGTAGTCGATCCCCGCATGGCGCGCCTGTTCGGGCACGAGACTAAGCGGTGTCATCCCCGGCTGCGTGTTCGTTTCAAGGGCAAACAAGCCCTCTTCACCCAGCTCATCGTCCCAGCGATAATCCGTGCGGCTCGTCCCATGGCAGCCCAGCGCCTGATGCGCCTTTAAGGCGTATTCCTCGCACAGATTAGCAATTTCGGGCGGAATCTTGGCGGGGCACACATGCTGTGTGCGTCCTTCGGTGTATTTGTGCTCGTAATCATAGAAACCGTGCTCGATAATCAATTCGGTCACGCCCAAAGCGCGCGGACCTTCAGGACCATCAATAACGGCGGTGGTGAGTTCGCGCCCTTTGATGAAGGGTTCAGCCAAGAGCTCGGAAAACTCCTGCCAAGGGCCACTGGCCCCGCGCGCGATGGGATTGCCGACGTTGGAATCCTCGGTGATGATCGCGACGCCAACCGAAGACCCTTCGTTGACGGGTTTCAGCACATAAGGACGCGGCAGCGGATCGCGCTCAAACAGTTCTTCGGATGGGACAATGCGTCCGCCTGGCATCGGCACGCCATACGGCGCCAGCGCCTGCTTGGTCAGCTGCTTGTCTATCGCGATAACTGAAGTTGCGAGGCCTGAATGGGTATACGCCAACCCCATCAAATCGAGCATGCCCTGCACGCTTCCATCTTCGCCGGGCACGCCGTGAAGCGCGTTGAAGACAACATCGGGTGCGATCTCAGCGAGTTTCACAGCCACGTCGCGGCCCATATCGATTGGGGTTACCCGGTAGCCCTTCATTTCCAGCGCGTCGCACACGCCATTGCCGCTCATAAGAGAGACTTCGCGCTCGTTCGCCCAGCCGCCCATCAGGACGGCGACATGGGTTGGAGTAGTCCGGCTCAATGAGCCTCCTCCTTCTCCCATAGTTCTTCTTGCCTATGGCGAAAGCCCTCTTCAAAACCATGCTCCCAAGGGAAAGTGCCCGAGCGGTCCGGCCAGACCATTTGCATAGCTCGCGTCAAGGGACGTTCCGACTGAGTGCGGTAGTACCAAAGCCCCGTTCCAAAATAGTCTGACACAAGGCAGTCTTCCCGCACAGTCCGAAACACACAATCATAGCCGTTGATGAGGCGATCTGTGCGGGCGAAATCGCGCAGTTCAAATCCCTCTCTGCACAACGCTAGTGTGTCGTTAATCAGCGCTTTTGAAGTGTCGGATGGCAAACCCGAAATCAGAACATCTGGCTGCCCAAGTGTGATTTCGAAGCCAATCGAATAGACGAAATCGACCCCATCCCCATCTGGATCGAAAACCCATAGGATGTGACAACCAAACTCTTCGACATTGGCGACTAGGCGCTGGCCTGCTTCGCTCAGGTCGTTCATGGCCGCCCCACGCGCTTGATTTCCCATTCGAGCTGGATGCCGGAATGGGCGTAGACCTTTTGGCGGACAGTTTCGCCGAGTTCCTCGATCTCAGAACTGGTGGCTGTGCCTGTGTTGATCAGGAAGTTGCAGTGTTTCTCCGAAACTTGGGCACCGCCTACCTTCATGCCGCGGCACCCCGCTTCATCGATCAGCTTCCACGAGGAATGGCCCGGAGGGTTCTTGAACGTCGATCCGCCTGTGGCCGATCCTAGAGGCTGCGATTCCTTCCGCTCGCTGGAAATGCGATCCATCTGCGCCTTTATCGCTTCGGGATCGCCAGCAAAACCCTCGAGCCGCGTTTCGACAACCATAGCGCCATCGGGAAGCGCGGAATGGCGATAGCTGTATTGCAGATCGGCGTTGGTCAGCGTGACGAGATTGCCCTCGGGCAAGACGACGTCGCATTCGACCAGAATGTCGCACGTTTCGCGACCATAGCACCCGCCATTCATCCGGGTCACACCGCCAATCGAACCGGGTATCCCCGTCAGGAAAGCAAGGCCATCGATGCCCGCCTTGGCCGCCTTGCGCGCAACCACGCTGGCAAGAGCTGCACCGCCCGCCTTCAAAGTCGTCTCCCCGGTGATCTCCACCGTGTTGAACGGACGCCCCAGCTTTACCACGACGCCGGGAACACCGCCGTCGCGGATAATCATGTTGGAACCCACACCCAGCGGCATGATGGGTAATTCGCCGTCGAGCCGTTCGATAAACAGTCGCAAATCGTCAAGATCCGCTGGCTCAAACAGCCAGTCCGCCTTCCCACCGCTTCGAAACCACACATGCTTTGACAAAGGAGCTTCGCGCGTCAGTCGGCCCCGGATGCCTTCAAGTGCAATCGGCGCGCTCGCATCCCCCTCGACCGCGCAAGTCGGGGCCATCCCATTGTCCAGATTGGGCACATCGCCAGGCTGATTGAGAGCACTCATGCAACGATCTCTGATTCAATCGCGCCCGCAAGGCCAGCAGCCCAGCGGGTGATATCCCCCGCACCCAGGCATACGATGACATCTCCAGCCTCAATTTCAGATGCGAGAGCGGTGGCGAGCGCCGGAGCGTCTTCGACAGTCTGCGCGGAACGGTGACCGCGAGATTTCAACCCATCGACTAAAGCTGCACTGTTGACGCCCGGCAAAGCTTCTTCGCCCGCTTCGTATACGGGCGTGATATACACGCTATCGGCCTCGTTAAAGCAGGTCTGAAAGTCGTCCATCAGGTCACTGAGGCGCGAATAGCGGTGTGGCTGGGCTACTGCGATCACGCGACCCTCGTTTACAGCCGCCGCCTCGCGCGCCGCGTCCAAGACGGCGCGGATTTCGACAGGGTGGTGGGCGTAATCATCAATCACACTGACTTCACCGGCCTCAAGCGCAACCGAGCCCACGTTGGTGAAGCGGCGACGCACGCCGCCAAATCCACCGAAACCTTCGCGGATGACGTCAACCGCACAACCCATCTCAATCGCAACCGCAATCGCTGCCAAAGCGTTTTGCACATTATGCCGTCCCGGCATTGGCAATCTGACCCCTTCGATCCGGCGATCTTCCTCACCGCGCTGGCGGACCATGACGTCAAAAACGTTGCCCCCTTCGACAGGACGAACATTAACACCGCAAATGTCGGCCTGGAGCGAGAAGCCGTAGGTGACGACCTTGCGATCGCGCACTTCGCCAATCACGGCTTGAACCTCGGGATGGTCCACGCATAGGATCGCCGCTCCATAGAAAGGCACGTTCTGGATGAATTCGAGAAAGGCCTTCTTCACCCCTTCGAAATCACCGTAATGATCAAGGTGCTCCGGATCGATATTGGTGACGACCGCGATTGTCCCGTCGAGCCGCAGAAAGCTGCCGTCGCTCTCATCGGCCTCGACGACCATCCAATCGCTGTCGCCAAGCCGCGCGTTGGACCCGTATTGTTCGATGATGCCGCCGTTGATGACGGTGGGGTCTACATCCCCTTTGTCGAGCAGCGCCGCGATCATGCTGGTCGTGGTGGTTTTGCCATGCGTTCCAGCCACCGCAACGGTCGATTTCAATCGCATGAGTTCCGCCAACATTTCCGCGCGGCGCACAACGGGAATGCGTTCCTCCAACGCAGCCGCCACCTCGGGATTGGTTCGCCGCACCGCGGTGGATGTAACGACCACCGCCGCTCCTTCAACATTTTCCCTTGCGTGCCCAATATGGGTGGGGATGCCGCGCGCGCGCAGACGCTCCACACTTGGCCCTTCGCTCAGGTCGGAGCCTTGTACCGTGTAGCCCAGGTTATGCATCACTTCGGCGATGCCGGACATGCCGATCCCGCCAATCCCGACAAAATGAATAACGCCAATATCGGTGCCCACACCTTTCATCCCGCGCGCGTATCCTCGCCGGACTTATGAACGAAATCACGAGTTGCGGGCTTTGGCGCAGTGGCGGTTTGCGCGGCGCGAGGCGCATTTTCGCCAACGCGGATAATGTCCATCAAATCGATGCCGCCCAGTGTTTCAACCAGATCGGCCAGATCCTTGGCCGCGTCCGGCCGACCGCAGTTCCACGCGCCATGCGCGGCGTTAGCCAGGGTGTCAGGCTTTTGAGCCATCGCCTGAATCTGCTTCGAAATGTCCTTGGCCAGCTTGGTGAAGATTTCCGACTGGCGCAGACGCAGCTTGTTCGCTTTGTCGCTCGCGCCTTCGGGGATACCGATCGTCTCTTGCGGTTGGCGGATCATACGCGCCCCACCCGCTTTCACC
>JBCCKJ010000242.1:0-4256 GCA_039027455.1 Pseudomonadota bacterium
AAGCGCGAAGCGGAAGAGAAGGCTCGCAAGGAAGCGGAGGCCAAAGCCAAGAAAGAGGCCGAGGAGAAAGCGAAACGCGAAGCGGCAGAGAAAGCGCGTAAAGAGGCTGAAGCCAAGGCGAAGAAAGAGGCTGAGGAAAAGGCGAAGCGCGAAGCGGAAGAGAAGGCTCGCAAGGAAGCGGAAGCCAAAGCCAAGAAAGAAGCCGAGAAGAAGGCCCAGCGGGAGGCCGAAGAAGCCGTCGCGAAAGCCAAGGCCGAGAAAGAGGCCAAACGCAAAGCCGCCGCCGAAATCGATCTCGCCGCCGCCTATCGCCGGCTCATGCCCAATTCCGGCCCGATCAGCCTTGCCCAGTATATGGGCGAATCCAACGCCAGATATTACGCCAGCCGTGATCCGCTGGGCGATGAAGGCGACTTCATCACCGCGCCCGAAGTCAGCCAAATGTTTGGTGAGCTTGTAGGGCTATGGTTTGCCGATCTGTGGGTCAAAATGGGCTCGTCCAAGAACATTCACTATGTCGAGCTCGGCCCGGGGCGCGGCACGCTGGCGCAGGATGCGTTGCGAACGGCGGGGCGATATGGCTTCGAACCCACGATCCACTTTGTCGAAGGTTCACCCGCTTTGCGCGATCTTCAGTCGGAGAAGTTCCCCAAGGCGATCCACCATGACGACCTGTCCACCTTGCCGGAGGATCGCCCGCTCCTGATTGTGGCGAATGAGTTCTTTGACGCGCTGCCGATCAAGCAATTGTTGCGCTCCGCCGATGGCTGGTACGAACGTATGGTGGGCCTCGAGGACGACGCCCTTCAGTTTGTCGCAGGCGATGAGCGAATGGACGATCTGGTCCCGCCAAGCTGGCGCAACGCCTCGCAAGGCACGATGATTGAAACCAGTCCTGCGGCGAACGCGGTGATGGAAGAAATCGCGACTCGACTGACCAATCAAGGCGGCACGGCGCTGATCATCGACTACGGCCCGCTCGAAGCGCGCGCGGGTTCGACCTTGCAGGCGCTCAAAGACCACGCATCGGTCGACCCGCTGATGCACCCGGGCGAAGCGGATATAACCGCCCATGTCGATTTCGAGCGCCTCTCGCAGGTCGCAAAAGAAAACGGCGCGGAGGTGATGGGCCTTCAGATGCAGGGCGAATGGTTGCATCAGATGGGCATCGACACGCGGCTGGAAGCGCTCAAGCGCAAGAACCCCAACGAGGATGAGGTTCTCCAACGGCAATATGACCGCCTGATGCGCGACGATCAAATGGGCACGTTGTTCAAGGTTCTGGGCGTGTGCGGGCGACGCTGGCCGATCGGCGCGGGTTTCGAATAGAGCCCCTCGTAACCTTTCGCGCTGGCGACGCGAATGAAAGGACGATACCCTGCCTATAGGAGATCTTTTGTGCTTGCCCGATTAGCTTTGAGTGCCGCGGCTTTGGCCGCTATCCCAGCCGCCGCTTCCGCCGCGGATTCCATCAACGGGCGATGGGTCACCGAAGAGGGCGACGCTGAGGTCACGATTGGCAAATGCGGCACAACGACGTGCGGCAAAATCTCAAAATTCATCGTGCCGCCGCCTGATGGGCCCGATCAGCGCGATATCTACAATCCCGATCCCGCCAAGAAGACGCGGCGCCTGATGGGCCTGCCGATCCTGACCAGTTTCAAGGAAGAAGACGATCTTTGGCGCGGGCGGATTTACGATCCCAAAAGCGGGAAAAGCTACCGCTCGGTCGTACGGCGCAAAAGCGCCAGTACGATCGAAGTGAAGGGCTGCATCAGCTTTTTCTGCCAGACCCAGATATGGAAGAAGGCGACCTGATCGCCGCGCTCAAAGGCCGATCTTTTCCGCCAATTGGCGTGCGGCGGTTTCGGGGGATACCTTCTCCGCGTCCTCGCGATCGACGGAAAAATTGGTTTCCTGCATCGTTTGAACGTCAATCGCGCCGATCAGCGGCTCAAGCGCGGCGATAACTTGCGGGTTCTCCCCGATACGCGGACTCAGCATCAGCATCGCGTCGTAGGATGGCAACGCCTCGCGCGGGTCATCGAGCAAGATGTAGGTGTCAGCGGCCAATCTGCCGTCGCTGCTGTAGGCGCTGATCGCGTCGGCTTCGCGCGCTTCCAGGGCGTTGAACATGAAGGTGGGCGAGAAGTTGCGCGTTTCCTTGAACCGCATGCCGTAGGCGTCGCGCACGGCGATCCATTCGGGCCGTTCAAAAAACTCTGGGTCGCCGCCGACGATCAGGCGCGGGGCGACGGCCACCAGGTCTTCGAGAGAGGTGACGCCCAGTTCCGCCGCGCGATCGCGGCGCATTGCAAACGCGTAGGCGTTCTCAAACCCGAGCCGACCCAGAACGTGGGTGCCGGTGTTCTCCCGCTCCCATTCCACAATGGTATCGAACATCTCGTCACGGCCCGGATTGTCCGTACGCTTCAGCTCGTTCGTCCAGACTGTGCCGGTGTAATCGACCGAGATGTCGACGTTCGAACTCGCCACGGCTCCATGCAAAATCGCGGAGCCAAGCCCGGTGCGGTATTCGACGGTGAAGCCCTCTTTCGCCAGCCGCTGCCCGATGAGCTGGGCGAGAATAATGCTCTCGGAAAACTGCTTGGAACCGATGACAATCGCGTCGTCATCCCCGTCGCTCTGCGCGTAGAGCGCGAGCGCAAGGCCCGCCGCCACCGCGATCATTCCGCCGCCCCATTGCCAGCGCGAACGCTTCGCCAGTCCGCGCTCGATCAGTCCCAACAGCGCATCGACCACAAGCGCAAGCCCGGCGCTGGCGAAACACCCGGCCAGCACCAGCGCCCAGTTCTGCGTTTGCAGCCCAGCGAAAATGGGATCCCCAAGGCCGGGCTGGCCAATTGTGGTCGAAAGGGTGGCCGCTCCAATCGTCCACACGCTCGCGGTGCGGATGCCCGCCATCACGAACGGCGCGGAAAGCGGCGCCTCGACAAGCGTGAGCTTTTGCCAGCTTGTCATGCCCACACCGTCGGCCGCCTCGAGGATACCGGGGTCCAGATTAGCCTGCGCGGTGACCGCGTTTCTCAAGATCGGCAGCAAGGCGTAAAGCGCGAGCGCGAGAAGCGCGGGTAAGAACCCAAGGGTTGGGAGGTCTTCACCAAAGACCGCTCTGAGTGACAGCAGCACCGGAAAGAAAAGCGCCAGAAGCGCAAGCGCGGGGATAGTCTGGACAAGGCTTGCAAAGCCTAGCGCGAGGCGCGCCACTGCGGGCGAGCGGGCGGCCCAGACGGCCAATGGCAAGGCCACGGCAATGCCGAGACCAATCGCGCTTGCAGCCAGCACGATATGCGCGGTCAGTTTGTCGACCAGACCAAGCAACGTTTCCCAAAAACCGTTCACGCCTGTGCCCCCTTGGCGCGGGCGCGGGTCGCAATGCTCTCTTCCATGGCGGCCAGCTTCTCGGCTTGGTCGCGGGGCACGGACACAAGGCCCTGCGCCACGTCTCCACCTTGTCCCGCCAATAGAGAACGTGGGGTTTCGTCCGCGACCAAGTGGCCCGCGCCCATCACCAGCACCCGGTCCGCGAGGAGCAAAGCTTCGGCCATATCGTGGGTGACCATCACAGTGGTGAGGCCCAACTGTTCGTGGAGTTCGCGCACCCTTTCACCCAGCGCGTCGCGCGTGATGGGATCGAGCGCGCCAAACGGTTCGTCCATCAGCAGCAGTTCGGGATCGCCTGCCAGTGCGCGCGCTACGCCTACGCGCTGGCGCTGTCCGCCCGAGAGCTCATCGGGCATGCGCGACGCCATGTCCGGTTCCAGCTCAACGAGTTTCAAAAGCTCGGCCACGCGCTCCGGCGCAAGGGTTTCGCCCGCTAGTCGCGGCCCGATGGCGATGTTCTCACCCACGCGGAAATGCGGAAACAGACCTATACCCTGAAAGACATATCCGACCCTGCGTCGCAGGGCCGATGGTTTGAGCGTAGTCACATCGTCGCCTGCGAAGAGCACACGTCCGGCGGACGGTTCGACGAGGGTGTTGACCATCTTGAGCAGGGTCGATTTGCCCGATCCCGACGCGCCGACCAATGCCACGAAAGATCCGCGCGCGATGTCGCAAGAGACGCTGCCGACGGCCACAACCTCTCCGTTCGCGCCATAGCGCCGCTCCGCCGCGTCGAAACGCAGCAAGGCATTGGTTTCGGTTGTCGCGTTACCGGTCGAGATTGGTCTCGTCCCCCTCGCGCTCCACTTCGGCTCCGTTGGATTCGGGCGCTGCGGGAGGCATGTAGG
>JBCCKJ010000243.1:0-4218 GCA_039027455.1 Pseudomonadota bacterium
CTGACGCTGGGCAATTGGATCATCGGTCAGGCCGCGCGCATAGCGGCGCAATGGCCCGACGATGTGACCGTGGCCGTCAACCTGTCGCCCTTGCAGATCCGAGCGCCGGGGGCATCGCTTGGCATTCAAAGCGCCCTGCGCGAGGCCGGTCTGGCGCCCAACCGGCTTGAACTGGAAGTGACCGAGGGCCTGTTTATCGACGACAACCACGCCACCGCTTCCTTCATCGAAGAGCTTTCCGAAATGGGAGTGCAGTTCGCTCTGGACGACTTTGGGACCGGCTATTCCTCCCTCGCCTACATCAACTCTTTCCCCTTCGGAAAGATCAAGGTCGATCGCAGCTTCATTTCGGGCGAAAAGGTGGGCCGCAAGAGCGACGCGATCATTCGCGCGGTTGCCGAAATGGGCACCACGCTGGAAATGGGCATTGTCGCCGAAGGGCTCGAAACGATCGAACAGGTCGAGGCGGTGCGCAAAGCGGGGTGCACGATGGGCCAAGGCTACTACTTCAGCCGCCCGGTGCCCGATTATCTCGCCGCGATGCTGCTGACGCAGGAACGCGAGGCCAAGAGTATGAGCGGCAACGCGCTGCGCTCTTACGGCTGATTGCCAAGACGCGGAGGCTAAACGCCTCCAATCTCGACTATTTGTTCAGCTTGCGCTCACACAAACGCCTTGCTCAGTGCCCATTTATTGCTACTGCAAACTAGTATCAAATAAAAGCGTCATCTGCGACTTTTTGGTGGTTGCCAAGGGCGAAAGAGAGGCCTACCCCGCCTCTCGAAGCCATAGCGCAGCCGCGACGGGATGGGGGCTGCGTTTGCGCCGCGCAATGCGGCCCTTCACCCTACACAGTTTGCCGTCCCGAGGGATCTGGGAAGGACTACTGTTTTTATGGCCCGCAAGAAAATCGCGCTTATCGGCTCCGGTATGATCGGGGGCACGCTCGCCCACCTCGCCGCCAAGAAAGAAATCGGCGACATCGTCCTGTTCGACATCGCCGAAGGCATGCCGCAGGGCAAAGCGCTTGACCTGTCGCAATGCGGTCCGATCGAAGGCTTTGACGCGAAGATTACCGGCACCAACGACTACGCCGATATTGCGGGCGCCGACGTCGTGATTGTGACCGCGGGCGTCCCGCGCAAGCCGGGCATGAGCCGCGACGATCTTTTGGGCATCAACCTGAAAGTGATGAAAGCGGTTGGCGAAGGCATCAAGAACAACTGCCCGGACGCGTTTGTGATCTGCATCACCAACCCATTGGACGCGATGGTCTGGGCGCTGCGCGAGTTTTCCGGCCTGCCGCACAACAAGGTGGTCGGCATGGCGGGCGTGCTCGACAGCGCGCGCTTCGCCACCTTCCTCGCTTGGGAGTTTGAGTGCAGCGTCAAGGACGTGAACGCCTTCGTGCTCGGCGGCCACGGCGACACGATGGTCCCGGTCCTCAGCTACTCGACGATCAACGGCATTCCGGTGAAGGACATGGCGAAGATCAAGGACGTGTCGGAAGATCGCCTCGACGAAATCGTCAAGCGCACCCGCGCCGGCGGCGGCGAAATTGTGAAGCTGCTCGGCACCGGCTCGGCCTATTACGCCCCCGCCACCAGCGCGATTGCGATGGCTGAGGCGTATCTGGGCGACCAAAAGCGTATCCTGCCCTCCGCCAGCTTTGTTGAGGGCAAATACGGCCTAGACGGTCTGTATGTCGGCGTCCCCACCGTGATCGGCGCGGGCGGCACCGAAGACGTGGTCGAGATCGAACTGACCGACGAAGAGAAAGCCAACCTCAAAGTCTCAACCGACGCGGTCGAAGAACTGCTTGAGGCGTGCAAAGGGCTGGATAGCTCGTTGGCGTGATTGGCCCACTAACCTACTTTGGCTGGATGAGCCTGTTTGCGATAATCGCCCTTTGGGTGGCGATGTTTCGGTGTGGCAGGCACAGCCTTTGGAAATTGGGCGCTCTCCTTACGGCTCCATTTCTGCTTTTCCTCGGCTTTGTCGAGTTCAACACCTCGGGCCCAAACATGTTTGTGGACCCTTACGGCCGAATGATACTTATTATGGTCCTCACCCCGTTCTTGATCGGGTGGACCCTGTTTGTCGCAGGCTACCTCTCTCGCAAGAACCAACCGATTTCATAGACATTCTGGAGACCACACCAATGTCCATCCTCATCAACAAAGACACCAAGGTCATCACCCAGGGGATGACCGGCAACACCGGCACCTTCCACACCGAGCAAGCCATTGCGTACGGCACGCAAATGGTCGCGGGTGTGACGCCGGGCAAAGGCGGAACCGAGCATATCGGCGTGCCGCAGTTCAACACCGTCGCCGAAGCGAAGGCCGCGACTGGTGCGACCGCTTCGTGCATTTACGTGCCCCCGCCCTTTGCCGCGGACGCGATTTGCGAGGCTATTGACGCGGAAATCGAACTCATCATCTGCATCACCGAAGGCATTCCCGTGCTCGATATGGTCCGCGCCAAGGCGGCTCTCACCGGCTCCAAGTCGCGCCTGATCGGGCCGAACTGCCCCGGCGTCCTCACGCCCGATGAGTGCAAGATCGGCATTATGCCAGGCTCGATCTTCAAGAAGGGCTCGGTTGGCGTGGTCAGCCGTTCGGGTACGCTCACCTACGAAGCGGTGCACCAGACCACCGCGGTGGGCTTGGGGCAGACCACGGCGGTCGGCATTGGCGGAGACCCGGTCAACGGCACCAACTTTATCGACGTGCTCGACCTCTTCCTCGACGATCCGGAAACGACCTCGATGATCATGATCGGCGAGATCGGCGGATCGGCCGAAGAAGAAGCGGCGGAATTCTTGAAGCAGGAAGCCGCCAAGGGTCGCAGCAAGCCGACCGTTGGTTTTATCGCAGGCCGCACCGCGCCCCCGGGCCGCCGTATGGGCCACGCGGGCGCGATTGTCTCGGGCGGCAAAGGCGGCGCGGAAGACAAGATCGCGGCGATGGAAGCGGCGGGTATCCGCGTCAGCCCCTCGCCTTCCGAACTCGGCACCACGTTAGACGCGATGCTGAAAGAAATGGCCTGACGCGCCTGACACTATGAGACGCGGGCCCGACGGGGGCCGGACCCGCGCTCTCTTCTGAGAGCCAAAAGCTCAAAGGGATCAAGAGCATGAACGAGCAGTCTAAGAACTTCATTCCCGACCTCACCGATCAGGAAGGCCCGCAGCCCGGACCTTCGTGGGGGAACGCGAAGTGGCTCGACACCGTCAGCGAATCTGGTTCTGGGCGAGACGCGGACCTCGCCTCGGCGATGGACCCGACGCAGATGACCCTCGAACAGCTCAAGGATAAAATCGACGAGAGCGCCAAGGCCGCGGGCAAGCCCCTCGATAAAGACGCGCTGCAACACGCCGCCGATATCTCGAACAAGGCGATGACACTGGTGCGGCTTTACCGTGTGCGCGGGCACATGGCCGCCGATCTGGATCCACTGGGCCTTTCGACAAAGCTCGGCGATATCGAAGACCTGACGCTCGAATATCATGGGCTAGCGGGCCAGGAAGACGAAGATGTCTATGTCAGCGACGTGCTGGGCCTCGAATGGACCACCATCGGCAAGCTGCACGCTCGGCTGAAAGAGGTCTACTGCGCCAAGGTCGGCCTTGAATACATGCACATCGCCGACACCCAAGAACGCCGCTTCCTTCAGGACAAGTTCGAAAGCCCCGGCGACACGATCCAGTTTACGCCTGAGGGCAAGAAGGCGATCCTCGCCTCGGTGATCCGCGGCGAGCAATACGAGGAATTCCTCGGCAAGAAATATGTCGGGACCAAACGCTTTGGCCTGGATGGCGGCGAATCCATGATCCCGGCCTTGGAAGCGGTTATCAAGCACGGCGGCAGCGCAGGCGTGCGCGAAATCATCTACGGCATGGCGCACCGTGGCCGCCTGAACGTCCTCGCGAACGTGATGGCGAAGCCGTACAAGGTCATTTTCCATGAATTTTCCGGGGGTACGGCCAACCCCGACGATGTCGGCGGCTCGGGCGATGTGAAATATCACCTCGGCACCAGCACCGATCGCGAATTTGACGGGATCAGCGTCCACATGTCGCTCACCCCCAACCCCTCGCACCTGGAGACGGTCAACCCGGTCGTCCTCGGCAAATCGCGCGCGCAGCAGGCGATCCGCGATGATCTGGACGAGAAGAACTCGGTTCTGCCTGTCCTCATCCACGGCGATGCCGCC
>JBCCKJ010000244.1:0-4201 GCA_039027455.1 Pseudomonadota bacterium
ATAGAATCTCGCGAATAGCGGTTGACGCTTGCGTAAACGCAAGGCACCCCTCGCACAACAATCAGTTTCGCATCGCAACGCGAAAGTGGCAATTTTGATAAGCGGAGAGAGAGCTTTGACTGACACCCCCACTCAAGAAGTCCTGACGGAAGTCGATAACGGCATCCTTATCGTCACGATCAACCGTCCCGAAGCCAAGAACGCGATGACGAAAGCCGCGTCGGAAGCGATCGCCGAAGCGATGGACCGCTTGGACGAAGACGACGATCTGCGAGTCGGCATTCTGACCGGAGCGGGCGGCACGTTCTGTTCGGGCATGGATCTCAAAGGCTTCCTTCGCGGCGAGAGCCCCTCGGTTCCGGGGCGCGGTTTCGGCGGCGTGGTGCAGGCGCCCCCGGCCAAGCCGCTGATCGCGGCGGTCGAAGGCTACGCGCTCGCGGGCGGTCTTGAGCTGATGATTGCGTGCGATCTTGTGGTTGCCAACGACAAAGCCAAGTTTGGTATCCCCGAAGCCAAGCGCGGCCTCGTCGCGGCGGCGGGCGGCGTGATGATGCTGCCCGACCAGATCCCCGAGCGCATCGCGATGGAACTCGCGCTGACCGGCGACTTCATCGACGCCGCGCGCGCCTACGAACTGGGCCTGATCAACACAGTCACCGATGGCCCGGCGCTGGACGGCGCCAAGGCGCTGGCGGCCAAGATCGTCGCCAACGGCCCGCTAGCGGTGAAGGTCTCCAAGCAGATCCTCAAGGAATCGCGCGGCTGGGCGATGGAAGATCGCTACGACAACCAAGCCAAATTGATCGCGCCGGTCTTCGTGTCGGAAGACGCCCGCGAAGGCGCCGCCGCCTTTGCCGAAAAGCGCGCGCCCAACTGGAAGGGTAAGTAGTTCGCGACGGGGCGTCCGCAACGCCGCCCCTCTCGTAACTGATTTGGGATTAAAGGAGAGAACACTATGCCCGTCATCGACGTGCCCCAACCCGCATTCATGGAAGACGAGGAAATCTCGATCTTCGCCGACGCGGTGGGCAAATTCTATCAGCAGCACGCGCCGGAAAAGCGCGTCGCCACCTGGCGCGAAAACGGCCAGGTGGAGCGCGAATTCTGGAACGAAGCCGGCGCAGCCGGCTTGCTCGGCGTTTCGGTGCCCGAGGAATATGGCGGCCATGGCGGCGACTTCCGCCACGACATGGTGGTGATCGACCAGCAGGCCAAGCACGGCGTCGACGGCTTTGCCGCGAGCCTGCACAACACGATCATCCTGCCCTACCTCGTGCGCCACGGCACCGAAGAGCAGAAGAAGAAGTACTTGCCCAAACTCGTTACCGGCGAACTCGTCAGCGCGATTGCGATGACCGAACCAAGCGTTGGATCTGACCTTCAGTCGATCACGACGACCGCTCTGAAAGACGGGAATGGTTACCGCATCAACGGCGCTAAGACCTACATCTCGAACGGGCAGACCGCCGACTTCATCGTGGTCGTTGCCAAGACCGACCCGAACGAGCGCGCCAAGGGCATCTCGCTGATGCTGCTCGAAACCGAAGGCGCGGACGGCTTCCAGCGCGGCAAGAAGCTCGACAAGATCGGGCTGGACGCTGCGGACACTTCGGAGCTTTTCTTCGAAGACGTTTTCGTGCCCGCTGAGAACGTGCTTGGCGGCGTGGAAGGCAAAGGCTTTTACCAGCTGATGGGCGAGCTTCCGCAGGAGCGTCTTGTGATCGCCATGGGCGCGGCCACCGCGATCGAGAAAGCGCTCGATGTGACGGTCGAATACGTCAAGACGCGCAAGGCCTTCGGTCAGACGATTTGGGACTTTCAGAACACGCAATTCGTGCTCGCCGACCTGAAGGCGCGCGGCACGGCGGCGCGGGTCTTCGTCAACGATTGCATCGCCAAGCTGCTTAAAGGTGAGCTCGACGTGGCGACCGCTTCGATGGCCAAATACTGGGTCACCGAGCTGCAAAGCGAAGTCGTCGACAAATGCCTTCAGCTGCACGGCGGCGCTGGCTACATCAATGAGTATCCGATTGCGAAAATGTACCGCGATGGGCGCATCACGCGGATCTTCGGCGGCTCAAACGAAGTCATGAAGATGCTGATTGCGCGCAGCATGTGAGCGGTTTCATAGGCTAAAAACGAAAAGGGGCGGCTCGTTTGATCGAGCCGCCCCTTTCTGTTTGTCTTTGTTCGACGCTTAAAACTTGGCGCGCACGACCACACCGTAGGTCCGAGGTTGCAGCGAGAAGGCCGAACGCGAGTTCGCCGCTCCCGTACCACGCAGTGTGGTGTTGAACGTCACGCCCCGAACAACGTTGTCGGTCAGGTTGTTGACGAAGCCTTCGATGGAATAAGCGCCGTCGTTGAACCGCAGACCGGCGCGCAGATTGATGAACTCTTGCCCATCCTGAACGTCCGCGATGATCAAGGGTGCGGCGTCGATTGCGGCCTGCAGGCTACCCGCCGCCGCAATCGCATCGGCGCTTGGCGGAACGATACCTTGGGTCGAGGTGCGCTGGTCGCCTTCAAGCCGGATTTGGCCGGCAAAGAAGAGCTCCATGCCGTTGCCGATCGGCTGATCGTAATTCGCACCCAAAATGCCGATGAAGCGCGGCGCGTTGGTCAGATCAAACCCGCACAGCGAGTTGACCGTCACAACATCCGTCAGATCGCCCGCGCAATCATCCGGATAGCTGGCCTCAAGGATGGTGGAAGACGCGTTGATCGAGAATTCCGGAGTGACCCTCCAGAGTGTCTCGATCTCGATGCCGCGCGATTCCGCGGTTGGCACGTTGAAGGTCTCAAACGCCGTCCCAGTGAATTCCAGAACCTGGAAGTTCTGGAATTCCTCAAGAAACAACGCGACATTGACCGTCAGAGCGTCATCTATCAGTCGGCTCTTGAAGCCGATTTCGTAGGCGTCGACCTCTTCAGAAAGGAATGTTGGGCTCGCCCCTGCCACGGCTGCGGTCGTATCAAGGTTGATACCGCCCGCCTTAATGCCGTGCGTGAAGCTGGCGTAAACGTTGATCGGCGTGTCCGGGAACGCGTAGCCGAGGCGCGCGGTGTAGATCAGCTCTTCATCATCAAACTCATCTTGGAAGGTTTCCACGAGTGGGAACGCCACCGCTTGCGGAAGGTCCGCAGGTGCCGCGAAACCAAAGCAGCCGAAGCCAAAGATGCCGTTGACCAGCGGCGCGGGCACAGCGCCCGCTCCGATCGCACCGAGCGCTGCCGGGCAGATCTCGTTGTTGGTTTCGGTTTGCGTGAAGCCGCCCTCTTTTTCTTCCCAGACATAACGCGCGCCAAGGGTCAGCTCGAGGCCATCGACGATCTCAAACGTGTTGTGCGTGAAGATGGCGTAGCTTTGCGCGTCCTGCTGGAAGCGGTTTAGCGTGCGGGTGCCATTTGCATCCGCGCCCGTGAAGGTCTGGATTGGCGCAGGGCCAGCTGCAGCGCCAAACACACCGCCAACATTCGCGTCATAGTCTGAACCAAGCAGGAAGGTCGACGTCGAGTCGATCGTTTCATCGGCGTAGAAACCACCGAACATGTAGTTTAGCTTGCCGCCGAAGGCCTCACCCTGGATCCGCAGTTCAGCTGTGAAGGTTTCGATCTCACCGTTAAGTCCAACGTTAAAAATGTCGTTGGCAGTAAAATCGGAATCGTAAAATTCGTCGTTCTGGAAATTACGATAAGACCCAATGAAGATCACGTCGGCGCTGTCAGACAGCGGAAACTCGAGTTCGCCGGTGATGCCGTAGTTGTCGATATCAGCCTGAGGTGCAAAGTTGGCCGACGCAACGCGATCATTCAGAGCTTCGCGGAATTCGGCTTGTCCAAACGGATTGGTCGACACAGTCGGTTGACCATTGCCGCCATTCGCACCGAGGCCGACTGCCTGATACGCCCCGGCCGTGACGAGTGGCGACTGAAAGAGCTCGATCGCCGCGCAACAGCTTGAACTGCTGTTTGAAAAGTCACCGATAAGGCGACCGCGTATACCGCTGTCGGTTTCAAAGCCCAATTGCGCTCGAATGAGGTATTGGTCGACATCGTTGGTGTCGTCGACGAAATCGCCATTTGCATCGACCAGATCGATAAAGCCATCGCGTTGGCGATACGCACCCGTCACGCGCAGCGCGAGTGTGTCTTCGGTGATCGGAACGTTGACCGCGCCTTGCAAGCTCACTTCGTTGAA
>JBCCKJ010000245.1:0-4161 GCA_039027455.1 Pseudomonadota bacterium
CCCATCGTTCTTTACGAACCCGCCGAGCTGACGTTTCACCATCATCCGCCGCCCGACAAAGCGTGGCACTTTGAGCGCTTCTTTCACCTGCTCTTCGTAGAGGATTTCCGAAGCGTATTCGCGGTCGAGCCGATAGCTCCATCGATAATGCATCGCCGAGCGCCATAGCCATTCATCGGCGTAGTCTTCGATAAGCAGCCCCACAAATCGCAGCGCCGGGTCTTCCGGATAGATCGACGGACCTCCTCCACGCTGGCTGTCCAGCCACGCCAGAATAGGTGTCGTGTCGCTCATCCAGCGCCCGTCGGCCATCCGCACCACGGGCATTTGCGACGCGCCCGCTTCGCGTTTGAGCATCTCCATGTTCCCGCCGACCGGCAGAATGCGGTAATCGATGCCGTAAAGCCGCAACCATACCTCCAGTTTGCCGGTATAATAGGAGATGCGGCTGCCATAGACGTCCCAAGGCTTTCCGGTGGGAAGCGTGTCCGTCATGCGGTATCGCCTACGCGCCACCGCGCATCCTTCAAAAAGGCCATGTGGTTCTGATCCCTCCCGTTATCGCGCGCCGCGAGTTTTCCCCGCTACCGCTTTGTCCCGTACAGCCAAGCTACCAAATGTGCGTCAACCCCGGCTTCTTCATCGAGACCTTGGACAAATTCCGCACCAAGATAAACCCGCGCCTTTGCCATCAGCCACCCCGGATAGTGCCGCGCAGCCTTAACGCCCGAAACATTGCGACCTGCGGTCCGGGATAAGTCGCGCGCCGTTGGGCGAAAAGCGCGGGCAATCCCGCCAAAGAGACGGTGTGAAAGGCTGCGGCGTTTGCGTAAGAGGTGGCGGTGCCAATGGAGATCGAGATCTTGTGTCATCAGTTGTCGGGCTTGCTCGGCTAGGGGTGCAGGGACAGGTTGCTCAGTGGCATCCTCACATTCCGCTCTGCCACCCGCGCTTCGAAAAAGGGTTAGACACAAGGCCACGCTTGGCTCCAAGCCGTGTTCGCGGGAAAAGGCCGTAACCGCCTCCCAATCGACCGCCTTCGCCGCCGCTAGCGCATGCAAATCCGCAAGCAGGACCGGCCCGTTATCAAAGAGGTTTTGCAGCGCGGCGTGTACGATAAGGTGCAAAGCGTTGTCGGTTGGGTGGACCATCCGCACCGCCTTGCCCTGCACGTTCATAACGCGCGCGTTAGCCAGAATTCGTTGTGCCAGCGGCAACGAACCGCTCCATTCTGTTGGCGCGATCCTGTGGTGGAGCTCAAGAAAGACGCCACCGTCGTTCTGCAACAGCGGGAGATGATGGTAGCGATCCACACTCCATTCGCCTTTGCCTGGTACCTTGGCAAAGCCAGCTTCTTGCAAGACCGAATAGGCGCGTTCGGCTTCGTCGGGCGCGACCAGAATATCAAGATCGCGCATAGGCCGAAGCGCGGGTGCGGCGTAGAATTCAACGCTGAGCGACGCGCCTTTAAGCGCGGCGTAAGTGATGCCGTTCGCGTCGAGCGTGTCGGCGATGTTCAACAACGCGTTTTGCATTGTGAGCGATCGAAACGTCCAATGCCGATAAGCCTTTAAGCACAAGTCGCGCAGGTCCACTGGTACCGGCCAATCGGGTTTTTGATCAAACGCGGCGTGCAGCAGCGGCAGTAGGCGGTAGTCGGTCGCGCGCTGGGTAATCCAGTCCCACTCAGCCCTGGCAAGCGCCGCCACCTGGGTATCGCTCACTCGGTCCGCGCTGGTTGCGCAAAGCGCCAGCAGTGCGTCGCGGCCGGGGAGGGGCTGTGGGCTCAGGTCGTTTTCTCGCTTGTCTTCGCCGCTTGTGATCGCGCTGTGCGTATCATCGGTTTCTGGATGAGGCGAATCCACCTTGCGAAAGCGCTTGGCTACCTTAGGCTTGGTCGGAGAGGAGAAGGGGCTCGCGCCAAGCTATGGAGACCATTCGGAGTGTTCTTGTCGCCGGAGCAAGCGGCACTATTGGCCGCGCGGTGGTTCGCGAATGCATAAGGCAAGGCTACGCCGTGACGGCCCAAGTGCGCAGCGAAGAGGCAGGAAATCTGCCTGAACTGGCTGGGGCCGACATACGCGTTGTAGACGTGAGCCAGCAAATGGACGTTTCGCTAGCGATGGCCGAGATCACACCCGATGCGGTGCTGTCCTGTCTCGCCTCGCGATCAGGTTCGCCGAAAGACGCGCGGGCGGTGGATCTCGACGCGAATATGCACTTGTTAATTGCAAGCGAATCCCAGGCGGCGAAGCGATTTGTGCTGCTCTCCGCGATCTGCGTTCAGCGTCCGCATCTGGCGTTTCAAAAAGCCAAGCTGGAGTTTGAAGCGGCGCTTAAAGCTTCGCCCATTCCGCATACGATTGTGCGACCCACGGCCTTTTTCAAATCGCTTTCGGGTCAGGTGAAGCGCGTGCTGGCGGGTAAGCCGTTTCTGATCTTCGGCGATGGCACGCTGACGCGCTGCAAGCCGATATCGGACGCGGATCTGGCGCGGTACATTGTGGGGACTTTGAAGGATGAGTCGGCGCGCGGCGCTGAATTGCCCATTGGCGGTCCGGGCCCAGCGATCACGCTGAAAGAGCAAGGCGAATTACTGTTCGAGGTGGCGGGCAAGGAGCCGCGTTTCAAATCGGTCTCGCCCGTGATGTTCGACCTTGCGGCACGGGTTATCGGCCTTGGCGTGCCCATTTCAAAGTGGTGCGCCGAAAAGGCCGAGTACGCGCGCATTGCCAAGTATTACGCGACCCAAAGCATGTTGCTCTTGGACGCTGAAACCGGCGCATACAGCGCCGAGAAAACACCAGAGTTTGGCTCCGAGACCCTGCGCGATCACTATGCACAAGTGATCGCCGAGGAATTGTCCGAACGCCCCGCTCCCGCTAGCGCCTAGACTCAAGAGGAAGGGGCGCGTTTTGGGAGCAGGCAATTGGGTATTCACCGCCGTCTCGTGCGTCTTCTTCATGGCGCTCGTCGCGTGGGTGAGTTGGGTCAAGACGCGCGGGACCGCCGACACCAAAGAAGGGTATTTTCTGGCGGGCCGGGGGCTGGGCGCGACCTTTATCGCGGGATCGTTGCTGCTGACGAACCTATCCGCTGAACAGCTGATCGGGCTCAACGGTTCGGCCTACGGCTACAACATGTCGAGCATGGCGTGGGAGGTGACCGCCGCCATTGCCACGGTGGCCATGGCGCTAATCTTCCTGCCAAAGTACTTGGCGGGTGCCTTCACCACTCTGCCGCAGTTCTTGAACGACCGGTTCGACCCCACCGTTCGGCGCATGGCGGTGGTGCTCTTTATGCTGGGCTACGGCTTAGTGACCATTCCGAGCGTCCTCTATTCGGGCAGCCTCGCGGTGATCGCTTTCTTCGACGTGCCCGCGCTGACAGGCTTGAGCGATTTCGAGGCTTTGGTCGCGATGGTCATCGTGATCGGCGTGGTTGGCTCGATCTACGCGATCTTTGGTGGCCTTCGCGCGGTGGCGATTTCGGATACGCTCAATGGCGTCGGCCTGCTGGTCATTGGGGTGGCGGTGCCGGTCTTTGGGCTGATTGCTTTGGGAGGCGGCGACTTTGGTGCTGGCCTCGCGACCCTCACTTCTGAGAACACCGAGAAATTGAACGCCATTGGCGGTGCGGATGATCCCACGCCCTTCGGGACGCTTTTCACTGGCATGATCTTCGCCAACCTCTTTTATTGGTGCACCAACCAATATGTGATCCAGCGGACACTGGGCGCGAGCAGTCTGGCGGAGGGGCAAAAGGGGGTTCTGTTCTCCGGCTTCTTCAAGATTCTCGTGCCGTTCCTGATGATGATCCCGGGCGTGATCGCTTTTCATATGTATGGACCGGGCTTGGGGAGCATCGACGAAGCCTATCCGCGCCTTATACGGGACGTGCTGCCCGTCTGGATGAGCGGGTTTTTCCTCGCCGTGCTGCTGGGCGCGGTGTTCTCTTCGTTCAACTCGCTTTTGAACTCAGCGGCGACCCTGTTCGCGCTTGATGTCTACGCTCCCGCCTTGAAACGCGCGCCCTCAGACGCCGAGCTGGTGCGCGTCGCCAAGATCGCGAGCCTTGTCATTGCGCTAGGCAGTTTCGTGATCGCGCCGATGCTGACCTTTGCCTCGGAAGGCCTGTTTCAGGTCATCCGCAAGTTTACCG
>JBCCKJ010000246.1:0-4131 GCA_039027455.1 Pseudomonadota bacterium
CGATTCCGTTGTGAAGATGTCTTGCCAAGCCTTGTCCGCTTCCCCCCGCAGATTGAACTCACGCGCTTTTGTTTTGAGCATCGCTTCGACCTCTGGGATCATCTTGTCGAGCTCCTTGTCCGCGACGCTTCGAAGCGAGATACGTGTGCCCAGGAAGTCGACGCCAGGTTCGAGCGTCCATTCGTAGTTGATGTCGAAGTCGGGATCCAAGCCCCAGTCTTTAGTGACGCCCAGCGTTCCGCGCATGGTCACTGCGGCCTCTGCCGTGGCCGTTTCACGCTTGAGTATGTCCCCGATATTGCGCACCTCAATGCGCGCGGAAAGCGGCATCCGAAGGACGATTTGAGTTCCGTCGCCGCCAACCGAGATAGGGCCTCTGGTAATCTCGCCTGCAAGATCGCATCCCAGCGTGGGCGTATCAAACAGTTTGGCGCCCAGCACTTTCACAGACTCGCTGGGCACACATTCCTCTAACCGTTCGTCGATTGTCACCAATGTTTCGGGAACATCGCGTGTCAAAGCCGTGCTCAATTGCTGCGTCGGAACGCTTAGCCGTGCGACAATAACCGAAGTGTCGACAGCGTAATCGGGAGCGCCTTCGACCTTTGGCGGAACAGGATAGGCGGTAACGGCGAAGAAACGCCATGCGATGTAAGCCAGCGCTGCAAGGATGATAGCCGCGATGGCCAACGCAACACGACGGCGCGCGCTGATACCGTTCGCTTCACCCTCCTGCATCAGGAGAGCGCCGTAAAACGGGATTGCCGGAGGTTCTGAAGGCGCAAAGCGAGAGCGCCAAAGACTGACTTATGCTCCACACGTGCCCCCTGCACTGAAGCGAACTCAACGGCGCCCCGTGCACCGCTTAACCCCACTTGCCCTATCTGAGACTATAGATGCGCGCGCGAAAAACAATGGCTGCCATAGTCTGAGTAAAGCGCATCGCACTGCCCGTTGCTCCAACAATTTGCGCGAATGATTTTCACTATCAAAGCTAGTAATCAAAGTGCCTTGCGCGCGGGGGAAAACGGGCATAGTTCCGCGGTCGGATCGACGACGTCGGGGCGCGTACGCGCGAAAACCCGGCGCACAAAGCATTGTAATCGAGAGCACTATGAGTCTTTACGACGACTACCTCAACGAGATTGAGGCCCGTAAGCAGCAGGATCTTTCGCCTAAGCCCGTCGAGGACTGCGCGCTAGTGGAAGAGCTCATTGCGCAGATCAAGGATGCAGACAGCCCGCACCGCGCGGGGGCGCTGAAGTTCTTCATTTACAACACCCTGCCCGGCACGACGAGCGCGGCGGGCGTGAAGGCGGCGTTCCTCAAAGACATTATTCTCGGCAAGGCGAGCGTCGACGAAATCTCGCAAGACTTCGCCTTTGAACTGCTGAGCCACATGAAGGGCGGGCCCTCAGTGGAAGTGCTGCTCGATCTCGCGCTGGGATCGGACACCGACATCGCGGCTAAGGCGGCCGAAGTGCTCAAGACGCAGGTCTTCCTTTACGACGCGGACACCGCGCGGCTCGCCACGGCGCACAAGGCGGGTAACGCTTTCGCGACCGCCATTCTGGAAAGCTACGCCAAGGCGGAATTCTTCACCAAGCTTCCCGACATCGACGAAGAGATCAAAGTCGTCACCTTCATCGCGGGCGAGGGCGATATCTCGACCGACCTGCTGTCCCCCGGCAATCAGGCGCACTCGCGCTCGGACCGCGAATTGCACGGCAAGTGCATGATCACTCCGGCCGCGCAGGCCGAGATCACCGCGCTGAAAGAAAAGCACCCCGATGCGCGCGTCATGTTGATCGCGGAAAAAGGCACGATGGGCGTGGGTTCTTCGCGTATGTCGGGCGTGAACAACGTGGCGCTTTGGGCCGGTAAGCAAGCCAGCCCCTACGTGCCCTTCGTCAACATCGCGCCGGTTGTGGCGGGCACCAATGGCATCTCGCCTATCTTCCTCACGACAGTCGGCGTGACCGGCGGGATCGGGATTGACCTTAAGAACTGGGTCAAGAAGCTCGACGAGGACGGCAAGCCCGTACTCGATGGCTATGGTGACCCAATTCTGGAACAGGCCTATTCGGTTGAAACCGGCACAGTGCTGACGATCAAAACCAAAGAAAAGAAGCTCTACAACGGCGACGAAGAACTCGCCGATGTGTCCTCGGCTTTCACCGCGCAAAAGGTCGAGTTCATGAAGGCGGGCGGATCCTACGCGGTCGTCTTTGGCAAAAAGCTGCAATCCTTCGCCGCAGCGACTTTAGGCCAGGAGCTCAAATCCGCCTACGCGCCGAACCGCGAAATCTCACACGACGGCCAAGGCCTCACCGCGGTGGAGAAAATCTTCAACCGCAACGCGGTGGGAACCACACCGGGCAAAACGCTGCACGCTGGCTCCGACGTCCGTGTCGGGGTCAACATCGTCGGGTCGCAAGACACGACCGGCCTGATGACCAGCCAAGAGTTGGAAGCGATGGCCGCGACCGTCATTTCGCCCACGGTTGACGGCGCCTACCAATCGGGCTGCCACACGGCGTCGGTTTGGGACGTGAAGGCCGAGCGCAACATCCCGAAGCTGATGAGCTTTATGAACAAGTTTGGCCTGATCACCGCGCGCGACCCTGATGGCCAATACCACGCGATGACCGACGTGATTCACAAAGTGCTCAACGACATCACGATCGATGACCGCGCGATCATCGTGGGCGGGGACAGCCACACGCGCATGTCGAAGGGCGTCGCTTTTGGCGCGGACTCTGGCACGGTTGCGCTGGCGCTCGCCACGGGTGAAGCGACCATGCCGATCCCAGAAAGCGTAAAGGTGACCTTCAAAGGTACGATGGCTGATCACATGGACTTCCGCGATGTGGTCCACGCGACGCAGGCCCAGATGCTCAAACAGTTTGGCGAGAACGTCTTTCAGGGCCGGGTGATTGAAGTGCATATTGGCACTTTGCTGTCCGATCAGGCCTTCACCTTCACCGACTGGACCGCCGAGATGAAGGCCAAAGCCTCGATCTGCATCTCGGAAGACGAGACTTTGGTGGAGTCTCTCGAGATCGCCAAGAAGCGCATCCAGATCATGATCGACAAGGGCATGGACAACTCCGGTGGCGTTTTGGCTGGCCTTATCGAGAAAGCCGACAAGCGCATCGCCGAGATCAAGTCGGGCGAAGTGCCTGCACTCAAGCCGGATGCAAACGCGAAATATTTCGCCGAGGTCGTGGTCGATCTCGATGAAATTGCTGAGCCGATGATCGCGGATCCAGACGTCAACAACAACGATATTTCAAAGCGTTACACGCATGATACTATCCGCCCGATTTCTTACTACGGCGGCGATAAGAAGGTCGATCTGGGCTTTGTCGGATCGTGCATGGTGCACAAGGGCGATATGAAAATCCTGTCCGAGATGCTGCAGAACCTCGAAAAGCAGCACGGCAAGGTCGAGTTCAAGGCGCCGCTCGTTGTGGCTCCGCCAACCTACAACATCGTCGATGAATTGAAGGAAGAGGGCGACTGGGAATTGCTTTCCAAATACGCCGGTTTCGAGTTCGACGACGACGCGCCGAAGAATTCTGCACGCACCGAGTATGAGAACATGCTCTATCTGGAGCGTCCGGGCTGCAATTTGTGCATGGGCAATCAGGAAAAGGCCGCCAAGGGTGACACCGTGATGGCGACCTCGACCCGCCTCTTCCAAGGCCGCGTGGTGGAAGACGCCACCGACAAGAAGGGCGAGTCTCTGCTGTCCTCAACGCCGGTCGTGGTGCTTTCCACGATCCTTGGCCGCACGCCGACCATCGATGAGTACACAGCGGCCGTCGACGGCATCAATCTGACGAAATACGCGCCCCCGACCAAAGGCTTCTAAGGTCAGACACCGCGCTCTAACTTTCGGCCCGCTCGACATTTCGGGCGGGCCGATTGTTTTGGCGGGCCCATCTCGGCCATCCTCAGTGGGTAGTGGAAGGCTATGCGATCCTAGTCTAAGCCTTCGCGCATCCGATTCCCAAAGGAGCCGTAATGCTGCGTCTTAACTTCGTCGTTTCCGCCTTTCTCTCATGTCTCGCTCTCGCCGCAGCACCCGCTTCCGCCAAACCCGTCGAGTTCTTCCATGTCGATGGC
>JBCCKJ010000247.1:0-4108 GCA_039027455.1 Pseudomonadota bacterium
CACATATTCGAGGTAATCCGCCGTGCGCTTACCCGGACGAATGCCGGGAATGAAGCCGCCATTCTTCTTCAGGTTATCCGCCGTCTCTTCGGGGTTGAAGACAACCGCCGTGTAAAAGAAGCAGAAGAAGATGATGCCGATCGCGTAGAGCGACAGATAGATCGGCTGGCCGGGCGCGAGATACTGGTTCAGCGTCACAATCGCGCTGCCGAATGTGCTCTCGGTGTCGAGCGAGTTGGAACCGAAGTTCGAAATCGTCAGCGGCAACAGCAGCAGCGAGCTTGCGAAGATCGGCGGGATCACACCGGCGGTGTTGAGCTTCAAAGGCAGATACTGGTTATCCGCCTGCACCATGCCGCGCTGCGTCGCGCGCTTGGGATATTGCACCAGCAAGCGGCGCTGGGCGCGCTCGACAAAGCTGATCAGCAGGATCAGGCCGATGACCATCGCGATGAAGAACACAATGATGCCGGCCGAGATCGAACCGGTGCGACCGCCTTCAAACAGGTTTGAAGCAAAGGTCGGGAACTGCGCAACGATACCCGCCATGATGATCAACGAAACGCCGTTACCGATGCCGCGCGAGGTAATCTGTTCACCCAGCCACAGCAGGAACATCGTGCCGCCCACAAGGCTGATCACCGCGCCGATGCGGAACATATATCCCGGCTGCACCACCGCCTGAATGCCTTGCGAGCTGGCAAAGGCCTCAAGACCAACGGCGAGAAAATAGCCCTGGATCGCGCACAGGAAGACCGTGCCATAACGGGTGTACTGGTTGAGCTTTTGACGGCCCGTGGCGCCCTCTTTCTTGAGCGCCGCCAAAGTCGGGTGCAGCGCCGAGGCCATCTGTACGACGATCGACGCCGTAATATATGGCATGACGCCGAGCGCGATGAGGCTCATGCGCTCAAGGCTGCCGCCCGAAAATGTGTTGAACAGCTCGGCCACGCCGCCGCGCGCGATATCCGCCAGATCTTGCAACGCCGCCGGGTTGATGCCGGGCAGCGGAACGAAGCTCAGGAAACGAAAGACGATCAGCGCGCCCAGCGTGAACCAGATCCGCTGGCGCAGTTCGGTCGCCTGCGCGAAATTGCCAAGGTTGAAATTGCTGGCGACGTTGTCTGCGCGTGATGCCATTGTGGGCTCTTAAATCCTGATCCTCTTACCGGCGCCGGGCCGGACACGAGGGGATAAGTAGGAAGCAGGAGGCCCGTTGTCGAACCCCCCGCCACTGTTTTGTCCGATTATTCGCCAGCTTCGGCTTCTTCAGCCTTGGCCGGAGCGGTCACTTCGACGCTGCCACCGGCCTTTTCGACCGCTGCAATCGCGCCCTTGGTCGCGCCGGTGACGACAAACTTGGCCTTGGCCTTGATCTCGCCCTTACCCAGCAGACGCACGCCGTCCTTGCCGCCGCGCACGAGGCCGACTTCACGAAGCGCTTCTTCTGTGATGTCCTTCTTGGCGTCGACCTTTTTGGCGTCGATGAACTTCTGGACCATGCCGATGTTCACCTCAGCAAAATCCTTGCCGAACGGGTTGTTGAAGCCGCGCTTCGGGATACGCATGTGAAGCGGCATCTGACCGCCCTCAAATCCCTTGATAGCAACGCCCGAACGGCTTTTCTGGCCCTTCTGGCCGCGCGCTGCAGTTTTGCCCTTGCCCGAGCCGATACCACGGCCCACGCGCATGCGTCCCTTACGGGCGCCGTTGTTATCTTTGATATCGTTAAGTTTCATGTGTGCACTCGCTTTCGCTTTCTAGGCCCCATTATGGGGTTCGCGCTGAAAAGCGAGGCCCCGCTTTTGGCGGAGCCTCGGATTGGTTTAGTCGACGATCTGGGCCAGATGCGGGATCTTGGCGACCGCGCCGCGCACCTCGGGGGTGTCCTGGCGTTCGACGACCTTATGCATCTTGTTAAGACCCAGACCGATCAGGATCTTACGCTGACTTTCCGGGCGACGGATCGGCGAACCGATCTGCTTGATCTTGAGCGTTTTCTTCTCTTGGGCCATCTTGGATTACTCCGCAATTGCCGCAGCGTCGGCTTCCGCCTCGGCTGCGCTCGCGCCACCGCGACCCAGCAGGTCGGCGACCTTCTTGCCGCGACGCTGAGCGACCGACTTCGGCGAAGTCTGGTCCTGCAGCGCCTCAAAAGTAGCGCGGATCATGTTGTAGGGGTTCGACGTGCCGACCGACTTGGTCACAACGTCTGCGACGCCCAGGCTTTCGAACACGGCGCGCATCGGACCACCGGCGATGATGCCGGTTCCCGGAGGCGCGGTGCGAACGGTCACCTTGCCGGCGCCAAAACGACCATTGCCGTCGTGGTGCAGCGTGCGACCTTCCTTAAGCGGAACGCGGATCATCTTCTTGCGCGCCGCGGCGGTCGCCTTGGTGATCGCCTCGGGCACTTCGCGCGCTTTACCGTGGCCAAAGCCGACACGGCCCTGACCATCGCCAACCACGACGAGCGCGGCAAAGCCAAAGCGCTTACCACCCTTCACCGTCTTCGAGACGCGGTTGATGTGCACCAGCTTTTCGATGATGCCATCATCTTCTTCTTCGCGCTTGCCGCGACGATCGTCGCGACCACGGCCACGGCCACGGCCACCGCCGTCGCGGTTGCCGCCGCGACCACGTCCACGGCCGCGTTGTTCTTCGGCCTTGGGTTCTTCCGCCGGAGCTTCCGCCGGGGCTTCGGTTGCAGGCGCCGCTTCCGCCGGAGCGGCAGCCGCTTCAGGAGCCGCCGTCGTTTCCGGTGTGGTTTCCGCTGCCGCGGTTTCTTCGTTCTTGTTCTCGTCAGCCATCATTAGAACTCCAGCCCGCCTTCGCGAGCGGCATCGGCCAGCGCCTTGACGCGGCCATGAAACAGAAACCCGCCGCGATCGAACACGACTGTCGTCACGCCGGCCTTCTTGGCGGCGGCGGCGATGTCTTTGCCGACCTGGCTTGCAGCGTCGACATTCGCGCCGCTCGACTTGCCGCCCAGCGTCGACGCGGCAGCGACCGTGCGGCCATCCTTGTCGTCGATGATCTGCGCGTAGATGTGCTTGCCGGTGCGGTGCACGGACAGACGCGGCTTGTCACCAGCGCGGGCCCGCAGAGCGGTGCGCACACGGCGGCGACGGCGTTCAAAGAGAGAAAGCTTTGCCATCTTACTTCTTCTTCCCTTCCTTGCGGAAGATATACTCACCGCGATACTTGATGCCTTTGCCCTTGTAAGGCTCGGGCTTGCGCCATTCGCGGATCTCGGCTGCAAACTGGCCGACGGCCTGTTTGTCGATGCCGCTGATTTCAACGGTGGTCTGATCAGGGGTCTTCACCTCGATACCTTCCGGCACCGAAAGATCGACGTCGTGGCTAAAACCGAGCTCCAGCTTCAGGGTCTTGCCCTGCGCCTTTGCACGATAACCAACGCCCGAGATTTCCAGCGTCTTCGAAAAGCCTTCGGTGACGCCTTCAACCAGGTTCGACACCAGCGTGCGCTGCATGCCCCAAAAGGCGCGCGCCTGCTTGCTGTCGTTCGCGGGGTTTACCGCGATCTGGCCATCTTCGACCTTGTAGTCGATCAGATCGGACAGACCCATCGAAAGGGTGCCTTTCGGGCCCTTCACGCTGAGCGTGCCTTCGTTGATCTCGGCCGTGACCCCGCTCGGGATCGCGACCGCTTTTTTACCAATGCGGCTCATCAGAACACCTCCGCGAGCACTTCACCACCGACATTGCTCTCACGCGCTTCTGCATCGGAGAGAACGCCGCGCGGCGTCGAAACGATGGTGATGCCAAGGCCATTGCGTACGTTCGGCAGTTCTTTCGAACCCGAATAGACGCGGCGGCCCGGCTTGGAGACGCGCGCGACGTGCTTGATCGCCGGTTCGCCTTCAAAATACTTCAGTTCGATACGCAGCGCCTTGTGGGGGCCGGTTTCGTCTTCGCTGTAGCCACGGATGTAGCCTTCGCGCTGAAGCACTTCGAGAACGTTTGCGCGCAACTTGGAAGCGGGCGAAAGGACGCTGTCCTTCTTCGCCTGCTGGCCGTTGCGGATACGGGTGAGCATATCACCCAGAGGATCGGTCATTGCCATTGTCTATATCCTCACCAGCTC
>JBCCKJ010000248.1:0-4104 GCA_039027455.1 Pseudomonadota bacterium
AACGATACTGATGTGTCGCTCTACAAGGAAGACGATCAGAGCTTCAGCGTGGGCGTGGGCCTCTCCGCACAGGATGACTATCTCATCATCGCAGCGGGCGATAATGAGACGAGCGAAGTGCGCTTTGTTTCCGCCGCTGACCCGACCGGTGAGCTGACGCTGATCAAGTCTCGCGAAAAGGGCGTCGAATACAGCGTCGATATCCGGGAAGGGGAGATGTTCATCTGGACCAACGATGATCACATCAACTTCCGCCTCGCCAAGGCTTCGCTTGAGGCGCCGGGCGAATGGGAGACGGTGATCTCTGGATCGAACGAATTCTATCTGACCGGCTTCAGCCTGTTTAAGGACTTTATGGTCACCGAAGGGCGACTGAACGGCCTCGATAAGGTGCAGATCCGCCAGTATGACGAGCCAACAGTGGCCGAGGAAATCGCATTTCCCGAAGAGAGCTATTCGGCCGGACTCTCGAACAACCCTGAATACGATCAGACGAAATTGCGGCTTTCCTATGAGAGCATGATCACGCCCGATACGGTCTATGATTACGACGTGGCCGCAGCTTCTTTGGAAGTGCTCAAGCAGCAGGAGATTCCGAGCGGCTACAACGCCGCCGATTACGTCACGCGCCGCGTTGAGATCGAAGCGCGCGATGGCACCATGGTTCCCGCCAGTGTGGTGATGCACAAGGATCGCGAGAAGATACTCGCCGACGCCGGGATCGAAGGGCCGGGGCCGCTGCACCTGTATGCCTACGGCGCTTACGGCTACGCGATCCCGCCGGGCTTTTCGACCACGCGTCTAAGCCTCGTCGACCGCGGTTTCGCCTACGCCATCGCGCATATTCGCGGCGGCGATGATCTGGGACGCAAATGGTACCTGCAAGGCAAGCTGATGGAGCGCACCAACACCTTTAACGACTTTGTCGATGTAGGTCGGGGCCTCATCGCCAAGGGCTACACCGCCGAGGGCATGGTGACAGCCAGTGGCGGCTCCGCGGGCGGCGAATTGATGGGCGCGATCGTCAATCAGGATCCCACCCAGTATGGCGCGGTCGTGGCGCATGTGCCTTTTGTCGACGTGCTCAACACCATGCTCAACGAAGACCTGCCGCTGACGCCGGGCGAATGGCAGGAATGGGGCAACCCAATCACCAGCAAGGAGGCCTTCGCCTTCCTCCTGAGTTATTCGCCTTATGATCAGGTCAAAGCGCAGGATTATCCAGCCTTGATGGTAACCGCTGGATTGAACGATCCGCGCGTGACCTATTGGGAGCCGGCCAAATGGGTCGCCAAGCTGCGCGACACGAAGACCGATGAAAACGTGTTGGTGATGAAGACCAACATGGGCGCCGGACATGGCGGCAAATCGGGGCGTTGGAATTCGCTCTACGAAACCGCGGAGGAATTCAGCTTCCTGCTTTGGCAGATGGGAATGAGCGAAGACTCCCAGAACGGCGGCTGATCCTTATGCCTATTCGGAACATCGTCTTTGATGTCGGCAATGTCCTGGTGCCTTGGGATCCCGCCGGTATCGAGACGCTGGCTTTGGGCCCGGCGAGGGTGGAAACGCATGGGTTCGTCCCGCCGCTGCGGGGCAACCCGATCTGGCTCGCGGTCAATCGCGGCGAACACTCGCTTGAGGAAGCCAAGCAGCGCTACGTCGCCGAGCAGGGCTTTACCGCAGCGGAAATCGACGCCCTATGGGAGGCGCTTTACGCCAGCTTTCCGCTGATGGCCGACACGCGCGCCTTAATGGATGAGCTTAAGGCCGCCGGCTATCGCCTGTTCGCGATCACCGACAACGTCCACGAAATTGTCGCCCAGCTGAAACGCGATTACGATTTCTTCGATCTGTTCGAAGTGGCGGCGGTGTCGGCTGAATTGGGCTCTCTGAAGCCCGATCCACGTATCTATCAATGGCTGCTGGAGGCGGGTGGCATTGAGGCGAGCGAAAGCGTGTTTTTTGATGATGTTCAGCGCAACGTGGATGGAGCCAAGGCGGTCGGGATGGAAGCTTTTGTCTTCACCACCGCAGCGAAGGCCCGCGAGGATTTGCGGGGGCTGGGTGCAAGCCTGCCGGAGGTAGTGTGATGCGTGTTCGGTTTGGCCGGTTCGTCGCGCTGGGTATAGCGGCGGCGGCGCTCATTATTGTGCTTTTTCCAGTCGTCTGGGTCGCGCTGGCCTGCGCGGTTACGGGAACATGCCCATGATCGACCACTCAAACCCTCTCCCAAATCCTCATGGTTTCACAAAGACCTTCACAGCCAGACGAGAGCACATCGACGAGCTGGGCCACGTCAACAACGCGGTGTGGGTGCAATGGATTCAGGACTTGGCGACCGCGCATTGGGAGGCTGCGGCGCGGCCTGAAGATCACGCGCGATTGATTTGGGTCGTGGTGCGACATGAGATCGATTATCGCGGCAATATCGCTGAGGGCGAGGTGGCTCTTGGCGAGACCTTTATTCCCGACGATCCCAAAGGGGCTACATGTCCACGCGCGGCCCTCTTCACAGACGGAAAGGGCAAAACTCTGGTGTCGGCGCTTACGACGTGGGCGTTGGTGGAACGCGCAACGCAAAGGTTGGCGCGTGTGCGTCCTGAGCTGATGGCTCCGTTTCGCCAGACCGCTTAGGCGACCTTGGCTTCGTCCGCCGAGTCATCGGGGTGGCAGCGGGCGCAATGGCTGCGGTCTTCGGCTGGACGCGGCTTTGGCGCGTCATCAAACACCGTGAGCCGTTCGTAGAGCAGGCGATTGCGCCCCGAGGCCTTGGCTTCGTACATCAGCGCATCAGCGCGCGCGTAGAACGCGTCAAACGTCATCATGTCATTGAAGGCGCGCGGGACCTGGATCGCGCCGATACTGGCGGTGACAGGCAATTCCAGCCCTTCCACATCGCCCGCAACACGCATCGGTATCGCGTTGCGCAAGGCTTCGGCGCGCTGCAACGGTTGCTTCCCGCGCAGCAGCATAACGAACTCTTCGCCTCCGAGCCGCGCGGCGATAAGGTCCGGATCGCCATTGCCGCGCAACGCCTCGCCGCACGCGACAAGCGCCGAATCACCAACTTGGTGGCCATGGCGATCGTTGATGAGTTTGAAGCGATCAAGATCGACCAGCGCAAACGTGTCAAACCCGCTGTTGATGAGGCTTTCAAACTTCATTTCGAGCCCGCGCCGGTTCAGAAGCCCGGTCAGGGAGTCGCGTGTCGACAGTTTCTCGAGTGTCTGCGCTTCGGTGATGGCCGCGTCGCGCTCGCGCCGCATAGCGAAGAACCGATCCGCAATGGCAAGGCTGATCACGATGACCTCAAGCCCGGTGGCGAGATAGATGCCCAGATCAAACTCCGAGGGCCCAGCGTAGGCGCCCACGCCCCGCAGAAGGCGTTCAATCGCCGCCAGAATAATTGGCGTCCACGCGACGGCGACAAAGCGTGCGCTCCGGCTGCCACGGCCAACGGCTTCAGCTACCGCGGCGCTGATAATGAATATCGTCGGGACGAAACTGTAAAAGTAAGCCCGGTCATCGAAGCTTTGCGTCGCGTGAAATTGCAGCGCGAAAAAGCCGGGCACGAGAATACACCAAAGGCCGGTCGCAACTGTGATGCGCTGCATTACGCGCGATTGCGCGCCGTCTTCGAGAAAATCAGCGAGGAAAAGAGCTGAGAAGCCGACGCCGATTGCCCACAAGAGCGGTCCGGTGATCGCAATCGCGGTTAGCGAAAAGGCTCCAAACACCGAGACCAGGCCGCCCGCAAACAGGACGTAGCCAATCATCGCAGTGACCATGATTGCGTGTAGCACGACAAAGCGTTCGCGCAGAACGATGTAGAAACTGATGTCGAAGAACAGCGGCAGAACCAGCATCCCAACGACAAAGGCGAGGATGATCACCTCCATCTGCGTCCAGTCTGCGTCGTCTGGATAGTGGATGAGGCGCGCTTCGGTCAGCAGTGGGATTGAATGCGGGCGCTCCACCCGAACGATCAAGGCCTTCGTGCTTGGGAGAATGTCGGGCAGTTGCAACCGGAACACTGGACCGGCCGCGAAGGGTTCCGCGTCGCTTTCGTCCCATTCGACGGAGCGGATGGATCCATCTGCA
>JBCCKJ010000249.1:0-4072 GCA_039027455.1 Pseudomonadota bacterium
CCTTTCGCGATGTCGAGCGCTTCGGCCCGGCCTTCGGCGTAGTCGACGCGGCGTTCGAGTTGGTCGAACTTGGCGAGCGCTTCGTCGGTGCGCTCGTTGCTCATCAAAGAGCGCAGTTTCACCCGGTTCTCCGCGCTTTCGAGGCGGGCGGCGATCTGTGACTGACGGCTGCGGGCCTCGCGCAGGCGATGCTGCAACTTGGCGATATCTTCTTCGTAAGCGCGCAGCGCGTCGTCCAGCACAGCGATTTCGGCTTTGAGCTGGTCGCCCATGTTCACCGCTTTTTTCTTCTCGACCAGAGCGGCGCGGGCCAGATCCTCGCGATCCTTGCTCAGCGCCAATTCCGCTTTTTCGCCCCAGTCGTTCTGAAGCTTGTCGAGCTTTACAACGTGGCGATGCATTTCCTTCTGATCGGCAATCGTGCGGGCCGCGCTCGCGCGCACCTCAACCAACGTCTCCTCCATCTCGAGGATGATCATGCGGATCATCTTGGACGGATCATCCGCCTTATCGAGCATGTCAGTGAAGTTGGCTGCGATGATATCGCGAGTGCGGCTGAAAATGCCCATGAAGGCTACTCCATCTAAAAACGGGTTGCTGGCGCGCGAGTCGGTCTCTTCAGACGAAGAGCGTGCGCGACTTTGCGTCGGAGTGGGGCTGCGACGCAAGGCCTCGATTTCGCTGTCGAGGCGCGAGAGTTTGTTGACACGAACCGGGACCAGATTCTCGCTGGAAGACGGGCGGGCCGGAGCGGCGGTTTCGGGGCGACCGCCTTTTTCGGGGACTGAACGCTCCGGCCCTAAGGGGCTTGTAGAAGTTTTGTTGTGTCTGGGATCGACCACGAGGGCGCTCACGCAATCTCGACAGAAGCGATCAGATCGGCAGCGCCCGCAAAGCTATCCGGGGCGGCCTGAAACTGAGTGGTCAGCGCGACCATTGCCACCGTGGCGAAAATGCTGGCCATCGCGGCTTGTCCAAGCTTGCTGTTCCAGAAGACGCGATCAAACATAGTGGCTTTCCCTTCGGTTCGTGAGGCGCGTAGTGTTGGTTGAGCGCCCCGTAAGTGTGTTGCCCACTACCATGCAATCAGCGTGCCAAACTGAGAAAATGGCGGAAATCCGCGCAGTTTTCGCCGTGCGTCGCCCAGTAGTATGGTTTTTATTGCCAAGCCTTGGGAAAATTTCCTATATCTTGGTCATGGAGCGCGAAAACCAGTTTATCGGCCAGTCCACGGCCTTCCTTGACGCGGTGGAGCGGACTAGCCGCGCCGCCCCCATGGATCGCCCCGTTTTGGTCATTGGTGAGCGCGGCACGGGTAAGGAATTGATCGCGGAACGCTTGCACCGCCTTTCTACCCGCTGGGACGAACCGCTCGTCACCATGAACTGCGCCGCGCTGCCTGAAACGCTGATCGAAGCCGAGCTGTTCGGGCACGAAGCTGGCGCTTTCACCGGTGCTACCAAAGCGCGTGCGGGAAGGTTTGAAGAAGCCGACAAAGGCACACTGTTTCTCGACGAACTGGGCACGTTGTCGATGGGCGCGCAAGAGCGGCTGCTGCGCGCGGTCGAATATGGCGAAGTCACGCGCATTGGATCTTCGCGGCCCATTCGCGTGGATGTGCGCATTGTTGCAGCCACTAACGACGATTTGCCCGGCCTTGCCAAGAGCGGGGAGTTTCGCGCGGACCTGCTCGACCGGTTGAGTTTTGAGGTCATTACACTCCCGCCCCTGCGTGTGCGCGAAGGGGACGTGGCGGTCTTGGCGGAGTATTTCGGGCGGCGCATGGCGGCCGAGCTCGATTGGCACGCTTGGCCGGGCTTTGCCCAGCACGTTTCCGAGGAGTTCGAGAATTATGCCTGGCCCGGCAATGTGCGCGAACTGCGCAACGTGGTCGAGCGCGCGGTCTATCGCTGGGACGATCCAGAGATGTCGATCGCGCACGTCCAGTTCGATCCGTTCGAAAGCCCTTGGAAGCCCAGCGCCCCGGCCACGCGAAAGCCTTCGCAAACAAGCGCGCCCGCTCCCGTGGTGCCCGCGGGCGACGAAGCGGCGGCGCCCGCAGGGTTGAACTTCGAAACGGTCGACGATTTGCGCGCGGCGGTGGACAGCCACGAACGCGCCATCGTCCAGCACGCGCTGGGCAAGCACCGCTGGAACCAGCGCCAGACGGCCAAGGCGTTGGGGCTCAGCTACGACCAATTGCGTCACGCCATCAAAAAACACGGCCTGATGGAAGAGCAGGACGGTTAGGGCGCCCCTAAAGGGAAAGTAACGTCTTCGATCTACCTCTGGCGTTCTCTGGTGTGCCGAAGAGGTGGAGAAAGATGCGTGTTCTTGTCGACCTGATTGAGAACTTTGCGGATGGCGTGCGCCTGATCGTGGCGTTGATCGCGATGGTGGTGACCGTGGGCATCATGGTGTTCGCATTCGGCGCGTCTTACGTCGCCACCGATGCGGTCGAGGAATTCGCCGAGCACGCCGAAGAAGTCAGTAAAGAATCAATTCGTACACAGGAACAGGCCATGCGCAACCGCGAGCTCGCCAAAGAGGGATGGGGCTACGAACCCAGCCCCGCCTACGACACAGGGGGCGAATTTGGCGAAGAGGCGGGCCCTGAAGACCGCCGCCGCAAACGCGAACCCGACGATTGGGGCGTCGCTAATTAAGGGCTAGTGCTTAGAATTGGGTTTGCCCGTCATTGGGGCGCGCGCTTTTATGACGTAGGCTTATGCCTTCGTCTTTTGCCCCGATGGGCGGCTTTCCTTTTGCCGCTCCTACCGAAAAAGACCCACTTTCCAATGTGGGACGGCGCGCAGCCGCGCGCCTGCGGCTATCGATCCCGGCGAAGTTGGTCACCGTTGTCAGCACGCGTCGATGCGTGCTGATCGACTTGTCGCGCTGCGGAGCGCAACTGGCGCTGGAGCACCCGCTCGAGACGGGCGACGCGGGCATTTTGCACTTTGCGGGGATTGAAGTCTTTGGGTGCGTGATACGCCAAGCCGAAGGCGTGAACGGCTTGGAGTTCGATCCCAACTTGACCGATGAGGATGTGCTGTGTGTCCGCCGCTTTGCCGAAGAGTTTGACCGCGACGAACGCAGCGCCTTGCTTGATACGGCGCGTGCGTGGGTGGCGGGCCAAGGGGATTAGCGAGAGTACGACCGGTCAGTGTTCTCAAGGACGCGGACATGCTGCGACATCGTCTCTTGCCAAACCGGGCGGGGACGCCTAACTGCCACCCATCCCAACATTGTTAAGACAAAGTCGGGCTGGCGCCGAGAGGGGCCGGCACTTAACCGCTTTGGCTGACGCGTTGGGGTCACACGCGTGCTGTATTTGAAAGACTGAATGACCGATCTGACCCGCCTGATTGACCTGGTCGAACCCGAAGCCAAAGCGCTTGGGTTTGAGTTGGTGCGCGTGCAGATGATGCAGTCCGAAGCGGGCGAGGGTGGTCAGGCGCTGCAGATTATGGCGGAAGACCCCGCGACTGGGCAGCTGATTATCGAGCAGTGCGCCGAGCTTTCGCGCCGGGTGTCGGACTTGATTGACGAACGCGAGGAAGCGGGCGAACAGCTGGTCGAAGGCGCGTATCACCTCGAAGTTTCTTCGCCCGGCATTGATCGTCCGTTGACCCGCGATAAAGATTTCGCGAACTGGGCGGGCCACGAAGCGCGCATAGTGATGCAAAAAGGCTGGACCGGCGAAGACAAGGCGCAGCGCGTTTTCAAAGGCGAACTCAAAGGCCTCGAAAACGGCGTGGTCAGCGTCGATGAGGCCAAAATGGGCGTGGTGGTTGATCTGCCCCGCGACAAAATTCACGCGGCCAAGCTGGTCCTGACCGACAAGCTGATCGCCGCAACCAAACCGCTGGATACCACCGGCGCCGACGATATTATAGAAGACCCGATTATCGGGGACACCGCAGAAGAAAAGGCAGACGACTGATGGCCAGCGCCATTTCCGCCAACAAGGCAGAGCTCCTCGCAATTGCAAACTCGGTCGCGTCCGAGAAGATGATCGACAAAGCGATCGTCATCGAAGCGATGGAAGAAGCGATCCAGAAATCGGCCC
>JBCCKJ010000250.1:0-4060 GCA_039027455.1 Pseudomonadota bacterium
CAGGTCTTCACCGGCTTTATTCTCGTTTCGCTGTATCACCCCTATTTCCTGCTGTTCACCCTGATCATGTCGGCCATGATCTGGCTGATATGGGTCATCTGGGGTGGCCGCGCGGTGCGAACCGGCATTGATCTGAGCCACGCCAAGCACGGGACGGCCGCGTGGTTGGAAACGGTTGGGGAATCCAACGGCTTCTTCAAATCCCAGCGGCGGATTGATTACGCTTTCCAGCAGAGCAACACGCACACCGAATCTTATATTCGCGAGCGCAAGCGTCACTTCCGCAACCACTTTGGGCAAACAATCGCGTTTCTGACGCTGTACGCGGCCGCCAGCGCGGCGCTGCTGGGCCTTGGCGGTTGGCTGGTCATCAACAACGAGCTTACGCTTGGCCAGCTTGTGGCCGCCGAACTGGTGCTCTCGACGGCGTTCTTCGGCGTCGCGCAATTGGGCACCTACCTGACCTACTTCTACGATCTGTGCGCCGCGATCGAGGAAATCTCGCTGTTCTACGATGTCGAGCAGGAAGAGCCTGCAGGCGATGATCCCATCAACGTGAGCGAACACACGCTAGTGCTTAGCGGTGTGCGCGGGCGCGCCCGCCACGAAGACGCCGAGTTCAATCTCGAGATTCCCAGCGGCGCGATTGTTATGGCGGGCGCAAGCCATCACGGCGTACAACGGCTGTTCACCAACATTCTGAAGATGCACCAGCTGCCCGAAGGCGGTTTTGCCACGCTGGGCGGCGTCGACTTCCGCGATATCGAAGCGCACAATCTGCGCAAGGATGTGCACGTGCTCGATCGCGCGAGCTTTGTCGGCATGACGGTGCGCGAATATCTGGGCCTCTCGTGCAAGAACACCGCCCCGCGCCGTATGGTGAGCGCTCTCGAAACCGTCGGTCTGATAGAGACAATCTCGAACCTGGACGACGCTTTGGACACCCCGATCGCGGCGACCGGATGGCCGCTTTCTTCGGTTGAATTGCAACAATTGAAGCTTGCCAACGCGCTCCTTGAACAGCCCCGCATCCTGGTTTTGAGCAAACTCTTCGACTTGCTCGACGAAGACAACCTCGCCGCTGCGGTGAACGAGCTGCGCGAACAGGCCTATTCGACCGTCATCTACTTCTCGAACCGCCGGATTGACCTGGGCTTTGATCGCTTCCTGCATCTCGAAGCCAAGCGCCAAGGCTATTACGACAATTTCGACGATTTCTGCCTCGCGGTGAACAGCAAGCCGCCGCGCATGTCGGGCGGACCGCGCCCGCTGTCTTCCAGCCTGATCGGAGCGGCGGAATAGTCATGGCCTCGCTCGAACAGGATATGGGGCACTTCACCGCCCTGCAGGAGGTGAAGCTTCCGCGCATTTTCCGCACGACCTTCTTTCTGCTGCTGATCGCGTTTCTCGCGACGGTCGCGTTTCTTATCTACGTGCCGTGGGTCCAGAACGTGGGCGGGCGCGGTGTTATAACCACACTCAATCCCAATGAGCGCCAGCAAGATATCAACGCGCTTGTCTCAGGACGGATCGAAGAGTGGTTCGTACGCGATGGCAGCGCAGTGAAGAAAGGCGATCCGATCGCCCGCATCGCGGATATCGATCCGCAGTTGATCCAGCGGCTCGAAGCCGAACGCGCGCAGGTCGAGGTGCAATTGCAGGCCGCGAAGAGCGCGCAGGCGACCGCGGAGATTGATCTTCGCCGTATGCGCGAGCTGTTCGAAGGCGGACTGGTGGCCCGGCGCGATTACGAGCAGGCGCTCATCCGGGTCGATCAAATGCGCGGCAGCGTGGCGGAGGCTGAAGCCAACCTCGCGCGCGCCAACGTCAATCTCTCTCGCCAATCGAACCAATTGGTAACGGCCCCGCGCGACGGCTTTATCCAGTCGATCAACGGAGGCGACGCAGCGACCTTCATCAACGCCGGTGACATTCTCGCCAGCTTTGTGCCTGAAAACTCAGAGCGCGTGATCGAAGTCTTCTTGGACGGACGCGACGTGGGCTTGGTGCAATTGGGAGCCCCGGCGCGGGTGCAATTTGAAGGTTGGCCCGCCGTGCAGTTCAGCGGCTGGCCCTCGGTCGCGGTGGGCACTTTCATCGGGGAAGTGATCGCGGTTGACCAATCCGCGCAGGCTGACGGGCGTTTCCGCGTCTTGATCCGCGAACAGATCGTAGAGGGCGAAGAACCTTGGCCGTCGGAACGCTATGTTCGTTTCGGCGCGGTTGTGCAGGCTTGGGTGCTGCTTGAGACCGTTCCGGTTGGCTATGAAATTTGGCGTCAGCTCAACAATTTCCCGCCCGAACTGCCCGCCGCCACCGGCGATGGAACCGGCGCCGCCACAGCGTCCGCGTCACCCGCCGAATTGAGTGAGCAGAGCGCCTGACGTGACCTCTTTCGCCATCAAAGGCACGCGACCCGCTTTTTTGGGGCTCCTTGCTCTCGCCCTGTTTGGCGCAGTGTCGGCTCCTGCGCGCGCGCAAAACATCGAGGCCAACGAGGAACCGATTTCCGAAGCGCTGCGCACGGGGCCGCTGCTCCCACAGGAAGTGCTGCGGTCTTCGGCCCTGACATTTCCATCGATCCTTGAGGCGTTCGAGCGCGAAGCGGCCGCCCGGTCTGATCAACTCTCCGCCGATGGCGCGTTCGATCTCATCCTCGATGCCGAATATTACGACCGGTACACGGGTACGTTTTCGGGCGGCTTTGCCGAAGGCAAGGCGACGCAGCCGATTGCGCCGTTCGGCGGTGAAATCTTTGCCAGCTATCGACTTTCGGACGGCACCTTCCCGATTTACGAGAACATCTACAACACGAATGAACTTGGTGAATTCAAGGTCGGCGCGCTGTTTTCCCTGCTGCGCAATCGGCGGATCGACCAGCGCCGCTTTAACGTGGAAGACACGCGCTTAGCCGCCAGCCAGGCACGCCTGGATGTCCTGCTCGTCCAGCTCAACGTGCAGTTCGAAGCCATTCGCGCCTATTGGACATGGGTCGCCGCGGGCAACGAAGTGCGCGTTTACGAAAGCCTCCTCGAAATCGCTGAAGCGCGCACGGTGGGTCTTGTGCGCCAGGTCGATGCGGGCGCAGTGCCTCAGATCACGCTCACCGAAAACGAACAGAACCTGATCCAGCGTCGCCGTTTTCTTGTCGAAGCGCAGCGCAGTTTCACAAACGCGGCCAACCGACTCTCGTTCTATCTGCGCGACGAAAGGGGCGTTTTGATCGTGCCCACTCGCCAGCAATTGCCGGAGGCCGAAGCGCTTGAACAACTGCCCGACATGCAGTCTTTGATGGCGATGGCGCGCAACGACATCCTCGACCAGCGGCCTGAACTGCGCAACTTCCGTATCCAGCTTGAGCGCGCGCGCAACCGAGTTGAACTGAGGCGCAACGATCTGAAACCCAATCTCGATTTCTCGGTCGAGCTAAGTCGGGATTTTGGACCTATCGGAGACGGGGGCCCGACTTTCGATTCCACGGACGCTATCGTCGGCTTGACCTTCTCCGTGCCGCTCCAACGCCGCATGGCGCGTGGCGCGGTTCGCCGGGCGGAAGCCGAATTGCGTGAGATAGAACTGCGCGAACAGCGCACCGCTGATCAGATACGAGTTGAGCTTGACAACATCCTCGTCAATCTCAACGCGGCGCTGCAGTCCGCCGGTCTGGCCAACGACGAGGTGGTTCAGCGAAACACAATGGTCGATGCCGAGCGCAAACGTTTTCGCCTCGGTGCGGGCAACTTCTTCCTTGTTAATGAGCGCGAAGAAGACGCGGCCAACGCCCAAGTGAGCGCTATTCGGGCCGATCTGAACGGGCGGCTCGCCGCCGCCAGCTACTCGGCCGCCACGATGAATCTGAGCGAACTGGGACTAGAATAAGTCCAGCTCCGTGTTCGCGGGTCAAACGTTCCCTCTCGCTTCTATCAGTCGGTCAACCAGAGAAGGGTCGGCTAGGGTTGAGGTGTCGCCGAGAGAGTTGAAGTCGTTTTCGGCGACTTTGCGCAGGATGCGCCGCATGATTTTGCCGCTTCTTGTCTTGGGCAGGCCGTCGGTGAACTGG
>JBCCKJ010000251.1:0-4045 GCA_039027455.1 Pseudomonadota bacterium
CGCCTCAACGATCTGCGCCACATCATCTACAAACAGGCCGACGAACCCTGGCGCCGCGCGCGCCGCAATCTCGGCCTGATGATGCGCGAGGGGTTGCTGAAGGAAAACATCGACGGGGAAGCGCTGCTTTGGGCGCACAGCCGCCTGATCTACCGCCCCGAGGAACGCCGCATCCTGATGGTCATCAGCGACGGCGCCCCGGTCGATGACTCGACCCTTAGCGTGAATTCAGCGGGCTACCTCGAAGCGCACCTTCGCGGTGTGATCGAATGGATCGAGAAAGCTTCGCCCATCCAACTCGTCGCCATCGGTATCGGCCACGATGTGACCCGCTATTACCGCCGCGCGGTGACGATCATGGACGTCGAGCAATTGGGCGGCACGATTATGGAGCAGCTTGCTGAGCTTTTCGAGGACGAGAAGGGGCCGAGGGGGCGGCGGTGAGTGAGGTCGAATATCTGCATCTACCTGCTGGTTCGAGCCTACCAATCCGTAACGCGACCCCCAGAAAAACAATCGTTGTTGTTGAGCAGGATGTCACCGAAGAGTGGCGAGCCGAAGTCAGTGATTGGATCGTCGCGTCTGGCTGTCTTTGTATGATGGCTTGGGGCCTTGAATGTTCGCTTTGGGATGACAGTGTTGATATCGCCAACCTCCAAAGAATTGACTTTGGAGATATGCCCGACGAGCAATTCGTGATGACCACTTGGCATGAGGACGATCCTCTGAGCGAGGTTTTCTGGTTCAGCCAGAACTGCGCACAGCATCCTACTTTGGATTTATCCAGAACCACCATTCTACATATAGCAGAAAGACCTGATCGCGACGGAATGTTGCGTAGTTATGAGGAAGCTAAATGAACGTAACCGAAGCCGTCACCAGCCGCCGCTCTGTGCGCGCATTTCTCGACAAGCCGGTCGACCTCGAAACCATCCGCAGCGTGATGGACAAGGCGCGCTGGGCGGCCTCGGGCTGCAACTACCAGCCTTGGGAAGCGACCATTCTCACTGGCCAGCCGCTCAAGGACCTGCAGGCCAAAATCACCACCACGCCGCCGCAAAAGGCGGAGTACGATTGGGAAGCTCCGGGTCAGGAGGACGCCTACAAACAGCGCCTCTACGGTGTCTCGGCGGGCATGTTCGGTGCGTTGGGTATTGCGCGCGATGATGGTTCGGCGCGGATGGCCGCGATGGGGCGCAACGCCACCAGCTTTGACGCGCCGGCGGTCATGTTCGTCTATTTCCCGCGCCTAATGAAGGAAGCGCAATGGTCGGACACCGGCATGTGGCTGCAAACCGTCGCGCTGCTCTTGCGCGAAGAGGGGCTCGACAGCTGCTATCAGGAATTCATGGCGCTCTACGCCGATGTGATCCGCGATCACCTGGGTCTCGATCATGAGCGCTATATGTTCTTTTGCGGCATGGCGATCGGCTATCGCGACCCCGAGGCTCCGGTGAACAACTTCGAGCGCGAGCGTGTGTCTCTGGATGAGCATGTTCGGTTTCTCGGCTGGGAATAGGCGCCGAAACCACAACTAAGCGTTGACCCCGCACGCGATGCGCCCCAAATCGCTGAGATTATGACCGATGATACAACATCACACGGATTGAAGCTTTTCAATTCGCTGACACGCCAGCTGGAAGACTTCCAGCCCGTCCATCCGGGCGAGGCGCGCGTCTATTCGTGTGGTCCCACGGTCTACAACTACCAACATATCGGCAATATGCGCGCCTATGTCTTTGCGGACACGCTGGGGCGCACGTTGCAGTACAAGGGCTATAAGCTCTCCCATGTCGTGAACGTCACCGATGTTGGCCACCTCACCTCGGATGCGGATGAGGGTGAGGACAAAATGGAGAAGATGGCCGCCACCCAAGGCAAGTCCGCCTGGGATATCGCGGCCTTCTATCAGGCTGACTTCGAGCAGGATCTGCGCCGCCTCAACATCCAGCCCAAGCAGCACCCCAAGGCGACGGACTACGTTCAGGAAATGATCGACTGGGGTAAGCGGGTCGAAGACAAGCATTGCTACGAGCTGGACAGCGGGCTCTATTTCGACATCTCTACGGTCGAGGATTACGGGAGGCTGGCGCGTGCGGTGACCGAAGAGGGAGAGGGCCGGATCCAGGCGGTTGAGGGCAAGCGCAACGCGGGCGATTTTGCGATCTGGCGCAAGACCCCGGAGGACGAGACCCGGCAAATGGAATGGGACAGCCCTTGGGGTAAAGGCGCGCCGGGTTGGCACCTCGAGTGCTCCGTGATGGGCGAGAAGCTGTTGGGCTTCCCCTTTGACATTCACACCGGCGGGATCGATCACCGTGAGATCCACCACCCTAATGAGATCGCCCAAAATCAGGCCTACGCGCTTTCGCAGGGGGATGCCTGCTGCGGCGGCATGGATGGCGGCGCCCTCGATGATCCGCGCAATTCCGGCGCGAACATCTGGATGCACAACAACTTCTTGGTCGAGCGTTCGGGCAAAATGTCGAAGTCGTCCGGCGAATTCCTCCGGCTGCAATTGCTTGTCGACAAGGGCTTCCACCCGCTGGCTTACCGGCTGATGTGCCTTCAGGCGCACTATCGCAGCGAGCTGGAGTTCAGTTGGGAAGGGCTTGAAGCGGCTTCGACGCGCCTTAAGCGGATGGTGATGGCCGCGTCACGATTGCTCGACGCTGAGCCCAATCCGGTGGCCGAACATCCCAAATTTGCAGCCCCACTGTCCAAGTTTGACGAGGCCATGGCCGATGATCTCAACACGCCCATCGCGCTCACCGCGCTGGAAGAAGCTTTGGGGGTCAAGAAGGTCGACGCTGGGATCAAACGCGCAGTGGTGGAAAGCATGGATCAGGTCTTGGGCCTGAGGCTATTTGATTTGACCCGAGAAGAGCTGCGCATTCGCCCTGTGTCGGCCGACATTACCGAGGCCGAGATCGAAGCGGCGATTGAGGACCGCAAGGCGGCGCGGGCCGAAAAGGACTTTGCCAAGTCCGACGCTATCCGTGATGAGCTCATCACTAAAGGCGTTGAGGTCATGGACGGCGATCCACTGGGATGGGACTGGAAGCTTGCTTAGTCTGTCATTGCGAGCGTAGCAAAGCAATCTAGGGCTTACCGCAAGACGGCTCTGGATTGCCGCGGCGACTGCGTCGTCTCGCAATGGCGAAGAAACTGAGGATTAGACAGTGACCACCCTCGCGATCTCCGGCCTTATCCGGCCGCTGCTTGAACCCCAACTTCCCGATGATTTGGACGTGCGCTGGTTTCTAACCAAGGACGAGGCGCACGAAGCCGTGGCCGACGCGGAAATCGGCTGGTTCGACATGAACGAAAAAGAGGTGATGGCCGAAACGCTGATCGCGGCCAAGAAGCTCAAGTGGCTCAATTCGATCTACGCTGGGCTCGACTTTCTCGACATGGACGTTCTGATCGAACGCGGGATCACGGTCACCAACGGCGTCGGCATCAACGCGATCACCATTGCTGAATATGTGGTGATGGGCATGCTGAATATCGCCAAAGGATACCGTGATGTGGTGCGCGCGCAGGACCGCCGCGAATGGCTGATGGATTCGCCTGGCAAGCGCGAGCTCTACGGCTCCAAAGCGCTGTTGCTTGGCTACGGCGCTATTGGGCAACTTATCAAGCCTCGACTGGAGGCGTTTAACGTGGATGTCACCGTCGTCCGCCGAACGCCCGGCGAAGGCACACTGACGCCCGATGAATGGCGCGCGCAACTGGGCGAATTTGATTGGGTGATCCTCGCGGTCCCCGCGACACCGGAAACCGACAACATGATCGGTGAAGCGGAATTGACGGCGATGAAGTCCGACGCTGTTCTGGTGAATATCGCCCGCGGCGCGGTGGTTGATCAGGAGGCGCTGGTTTCGGCCTTGCAGAAAAGGGATATTGGCGGCGCCTTCCTCGACGTGACGACGCCAGAGCCGCTGCCTTCCGATGACGTTCTTTGGACGCTCGAAAACGCGCATGTCACCATGCACCTGTCGGGCCGTGCGCAGGAAAAAATGTTCCTTCGCAGCGCGGAGCG
>JBCCKJ010000252.1:0-4034 GCA_039027455.1 Pseudomonadota bacterium
CGGCCAAAGCCATCGCAGCAAAAGCAGAAACACAGTCCAATCGAGTGGGCGCCGGACGCCTCTCCATATTGCCAGCCATCGGATCTTGAGCGCCGATCGGGCGCTTTCGGATTTTTGGGCAATTTCTCGGCGGCGAGCTTGGACGAGAAGCCCATCGCCACGAACCCTCCAAAATCGAAACACGAGGGACGCAAGCGCGATCCACATGATTTCGAAGACGAGCTTTGGTGTTAGGTTGGCGTCGACGCGAAGCTCTTGCGGGCCGATCTGCAAATAGTATCCGGCTTCGAGGAGAAGCTGATCAACTTCGCGACCGACCTGAGCCACGCCTTCTCGGCCAAACCCTGTCACTCGCCGACTCTTTTCAGGGGACAGGTTTGGAATGAGCGTGAGACGGGCCGAGTTGAGACCTTCGACCGCCTCGTAGTGAGTGGCCTTTCGTGACCGTTCGGCCGTGAGCAACGCCGCTTCTAGAGTATCGGCATTGGCTAGAAGCTCGCCATGCTTCTCCTCGAGTTGCCCAAATTCGGCCCGGCTTTCATCCAACAGCGGATTAATGGGTTTGGGGCGAATACTCTCTCTATTGGGATCGCTTTTTCCCCGCAGGGATATTCTTAAGTTGGCGCGTGCCGCCGTGAGGGTTTCGACGAGTTCATCGTATGCGCTGTCAATGGTCGACGAAGCCGCCTCTTCACGGGCGAGTCTTTCAGCTTTGATCTGCCACGTATTCGTCAATTCGGTGCTCGCGCCGAGACTTGATGTGATTCTGGCAAGCTCGGTGCTTAGCTCCGATTGGGCGGCTTCCGTTGACGTCAGATCATCCAACTGACTTTCGATCAGGCGGTTCTGCTCATTCCTGGCTTCAATGGCTTGCTGTCGCGCTCGCGCGAGAGCTTCCGCTTCCGGATCCTGTGTCGGATCGGCGGCGGGAACGGCGCTCTCACTATTTGGATCTAGTGGTTCATCATCGGCTTCTTGAGCAAGAGCAGCGTTCAGGCTGAGGCCACAAAACAAGGCCGCCGCGAGCAGCCATGCCCGCGAAACACGAAACCAATCTGATACCGTCCCAAGCGACACCAAGTTCCCCCTGTGGTGAGCGCGTATCGGTCGGGCTCGAGCCCGCGTGTCAACTTGCTGTAATCGCTGTGAGTGTTGTGCACCAAGTATGGGTGAACATGCAAACACGGTGTGTGACCGAGTGACGGCATTCTTTGTTCACGGGCTGGGGAGACCATCCACTTAGAGGAAAGCCCCGACCGGTGAAGAGCAGGACACCAGTCGGGGCTAAAGAGACTGTGTGGGAGCAGCCTCAGGGGTAAGGTGATGGTAGGAAATCAGCCGCCGCCGCGCGCTGAGCTCGTGCCCTCTTCGATCATCGCGAGCGCTGTTGCAGTGGCTTCATCAGACGTGGCTTCACCGTTTTTGATGGCGTCAGCCATTTTCAGAAGTTCGCCGGCGATAGACGTTCCGACTTCTGGGTTCTGCTCAATCTGGATTCCACCATTGGCGAGGCTGACCTCGTCCCATTTAGCGCGGATCGCTGCCCAGTAACTCTCTGTTTTGGACCAGTAGTCCTCTGCAGCCGCCACGTTGTAGCCGTCATATCGCTCGTAGGTGTTCAGCACCGATTCCTGGACGACCGGCACCATTTGATCTGAACCATCCTTGGCTGACATGAGCTTCATATTGTCTTGCCAATGGATCCAGCCGACAGGGCTGATCTGATGCCGATTGACCCCAAAATAGCGATCATAAATTGGTTCACGGACCGCGTCACGTCGAGCGAGTGGCCGCGCCGTGCGGTTCGAAACCCAAGTTTCGATACCTTCAACGGTTCTCCAGGTTCCGATACCGGCATAGCGCGGGCTGTCATCGACCTGATAAACGGTTTGAGACCAACTACCGGCGCGCATGGCTTCGGGAACGTCGGTCAATTCCCAGGTGTCGCCACCTGAGAAGGTTAGCATCTGGTTGGGCTGATACTCCCAATCCTGCCGCCAGTGTTTCACGACGTATGGGCTTTCCTTCGGTCCAACGACGAGAAGGTGCTGGAGCGCAATCTTCGAGCCGGTGTCTTCAACAACGCGAACGGATTCGTAACCGCCGGAAATCTTGCCATCGATCGGCTTGTAGTCTGCCAACCAAGGCGTCGTCTCACGCATGTCGAACGTCACTGCGTAGTCGCCCGCCATGGAAAGTATGGTCGCCCGGTCCTCTTCAAAGGCGGCTTTCGCAGCGTCGTCACCGCGCATAGCCGGATCCTCGGCGAACGCAGGTGCCGGAGCCGACGTAAGGGCGAGAGCGGCAAGGCTGGCGGCTAAGAGAGTTTTAGAAAGCTTTGGCATTATACAGATCCCACATTTTCTGCTATTGAGAATGACATACAATGATGTTCGAAGGTTTAGAAGCCCTTTGAGCATATTGAGGCGGCTTTTTGAATTCGGTCCGCGATCGAGCTCGGAGCCTTGGTGGAAATTGCTCAACAGTTGGTTGTCGCATGCCGAGGATGGCATACGCGTTTTAGGCGTTGCGGCGGGGTACGAGTGCCTCCACATGTCGCGGCATGATTCGAGATCCACACGCGAGCCGCTTTTTGCCAACACAAGGCATCCACAATCTACGCGACTATGGAGGTTGGACCGTGCCACGCGGTGGGCGTGTCAAAACAGGATTGCTGTTTCGCTCCGGCCAGCATCGCGATGCGACCGACGAAGATTTACAAAGCTTTCAGTCCCTTGGCGTGCGCACGATCATCGATTTACGCGGGTTGACTGAGCGCGAGAAATTCCCATGCCGCCGCCACGAGCAGTTCGACGCGCGCATCGTCGCCTATGACGGCGAGACCAGCAATTCGCCCCCACATATGGGCGATGGCGAACCGGTGACGATGACGACACAGCGCGCTTTCGATCGCATGATCGCCGTCTACACACGCATGCCCGTCAATCCCGCCATGATTGATATGTTCGGGCGCTATTTCGAAGCGCTTGAGACGCAAGAAGGGGGGAGTCTGGTGCATTGCTTTGCGGGCAAGGATCGGACGGGCATCGCAGCGAGCCTTTTGCTTCATGTTCTGGGTGTTCACAAAGACGATGTGGTCGCCGAATTCCTGCGAACGAACGACGCGCCGACCAAGCATATCTTGGAAAATCAATCGCTTCCGCGCATGCGCGAGGTGTATGACGGGATCGAAGATGGGGCGATTGAAAACCTCATGAATGTCCGGCCAGAATACATTGCGACCTATTTCAGCGAAGTTGAACGCGATCACGGATCGATCGATAACTACCTCGCGCAAAGTTTAGGTGTGGATGAGGCAAGGAAAGCTCGCCTCAGAGAGAGGTTCGTGGCGTGACAAGCCGGTCAGGCGCTCCCATATTCAACCTATAACCGACATAAGACCCTTTAAGAGATACAGAGATGGCTACACACCGCACCAAAATGCTCATCATCGGTTCCGGCCCGGCTGGTTACTCAGCCGCAATCTACGCCGCGCGCGCCATGTTGGAGCCGATCGTGGTGCAGGGCCTACAGCCCGGTGGTCAGCTGACGATCACCACCGACGTTGAGAACTATCCCGGCTATCGCGACGTGGTCCAAGGCCCTTGGCTGATGGAGGAAATGAAAGCGCAGGCCGAGCATGTTGGTACACGCATGATGTACGACATCATCACCGAGGTGGACCTTGAGAATGGCTCGCCATTTCGCGCCGTCGGCGACAGCGGCGATGAATACATTGCCGACACAATCGTCATCGCGACAGGCGCGCAGGCGAAGTGGCTTGGTGCGCCGGGCGAACAGGCGCTGGGCGGCAAGGGCGTTTCAGCCTGCGCAACGTGCGACGGATTCTTCTATCGCGGCAAAAAGGTGGTCGTGATCGGCGGCGGAAACACCGCGGTCGAAGAGGCTCTCTACCTGACCAATCATTCGGACGATGTGACCCTCATCCACCGTCGCGATGAGCTACGCGCGGAGAAGATCCTTCAAGAGCGCCTGTTCAAGTCGGACAAGACCAGCGTGCTGTGGAACAAGAC
>JBCCKJ010000253.1:0-4032 GCA_039027455.1 Pseudomonadota bacterium
ACCAGCCAACCGCCAAGGCCCAGCAGCGCCGCGCTGGCGGCCGCGTACAGCGTCAGAAACGCGATTGTTTGCCCAAAGTGGTTGCGGAAGTGACGCTTGCGCTCGCGAATATAGGATTCTGTGTGCGTGTTGCTCTGCTGGAAGGCGTAATCGATCCGGCGTTGGGATTTGAAGAAACCGTTGGATTCTCCCACCGTTTCCAGCCAAGCGGCCGTCCCGTGCTTGGCGTGGCTCAGATCAATCCCTGTGCGCACCGCGCGGCCACCCCAGATGACCCATATCAGCCAGATCATGGCCGACATGATCAGGGTGAACAGCAGGAAATAGGGGTGATACAGCGAAACGAGAATAAAGCCGGTGAAGACCTGCAGCACCACGGTAAACCCGCCCACAAAAATAAGCGGGATCGCCTTTTCCACGTTGATGACGTCAAAATAGCGGTTGAACAGCGAACTCTTGCGCGCGTCGCCGAAGAACGGGTTCTTTGCGTAGACCGAAAGCAGCGAGATTTCCGCGACCATCCGTGCGTAAAACCGGCGGGAGAACAATTCCATCAGGTGGATGCGCAAACCGTAGAGCAGCGCAAACATCATCAACAGACCAAAAAGCGTCGAGGTCAGAACGACCAGCGGTGTCGCCATCGCGGTGTTCGCGACGGTGTTGATCAGCATTTGTACGGAAATCGGTGTGGCAAGGCTCAGCAGGCTGATGCCGACGCCATACACAAGCGCCAGCCAGTAAAAATTGCCCTCAGGACGCAGGATGTTGAAGAACGTCCGGAAGAAATCCGGAAGCGAAATTCGGTCTCCATAGGTTGTCTTTTTGACGGCCATGGGCGTTTAGGATCCATTTCGCACAAAGGGACGCGATATACCCAGTGCACTTGCGCGTTGTGCACCGCAGCAGTCTATAGCATGCACACGGCTTCTGTACTGTAAATTCAACGCTATCATCTGTGCAAAGTTCCGGACTTCCGTGCAAATTTCGCAACTCAGTGGGGTTTGATTGTGGGTAAGGCGCGTTTCTATGCATCACGCGAGCTCGGGCAGCTAGCGGACGAAACCTGACCTGCAGTTGAACGCAGCGGGAGCGGTCCGTATCGTACCGCTTGGTAAGCCATAGGTTGGGGCGCTGCTGCGCTCGCCACCAAAGACAGGACACGAAACGGCCCCGGATGACCGCTAGCACATGCGATATCCTGCTGATTGGGGGCGGCCACAGCCATGTCGCTGTGCTGGCCGATTGGGCGCGTCGTGGGCTTCCTGCGCCGAAAGCTTGCCTCCTCACACCGTTGCCGCATTTGCAGTACTCTGGGATGGTTCCGGGTTGGATTTCCGGCGAACACGCGCGCGCGGATAGTCTGGTGGACCTTGCCGGATTGGCTGAGCGCGCGGGCGTCGAACTGGTGCTTGATCGGTGCGTGGCTCTCGATCCGCAAGCGCGTTCGGTGCTGACGCAAAAGTCGGGCGTCATCGGCTTTACAACCGCGTCGATTGATATCGGTGGCGTTGGGCAGGCTGCGCGCGTTCTTGGTGATGATCCGCGACTCCTGGATGTCCGGCCCATGGATCGCTTTATCGAGCGCCTTAGCGATGAGATGGCGAAGCCTCGAACCGAGCCCATGCAAGTGGCCGTGATTGGCGGCGGGGCTGGTGGTTTTGAACTTGCCTTTGCCCTTCGAAATATGTCGGAAGTTCACCCAAGGCCGGAGGTTTCGCTGATCTTGGGCGAAGACACGGCGCTGAAAGGCCTTTCGCGCAGGGCCTTATCGCTCGCCCTGAAAGAGCTGTGGCGGCAAGGCATCGCTGTCCACGAAGGCAACGCCGCCATTCAGAACGGGCAAGTGGTCGTGGCGGGAAAGGCGCTCGGCCCGTTCGATCTCATCGTGGCCGCGGTTGGTTCCGGGGCAGCGGATTGGCCGCGGCTTGGCGGACTGGAAACCGATATGCCGGGCTTCATCGCGGTGGATGAGTTCCAGCGCTCCGTCTCGCATCCCTTTGTGTTTGCCGCCGGGGATTGCGCGCGCCGCGTCGACCAGCCGGTGCCCCATTCGGGCGTGCACGCGGTCCATACCGGTCCGGTGCTGGCGGCCAACCTACGCACAGCGTTGGCGGGGCGAGAACCCGACCGTTCCTATCGACCACGTCCCACTAGCCTTTACCTGCTTTCGACGGGCAACGGGCAAGCGATCGCCAGCTATGGCGCGTTGGCGGCGCAAGGGCGCTGGGCCTCTCGGCTCAAGGCATGGATCGACAAACGCTGGCTGGCGACCTACGCCGCTTTGAGCGAGGGCGCGTAACCCGCGCGGGATCGCGTGCGAACAGCACCGCAAAGAAGGGGCACCATGAAGAAGATCATCATCCTTGCGGCTATTGCAGCGCTGATTGCGGCGTATTTTGTCTTTGATCTTGGGACCTACCTGACGCTCGACGGGATTAAGCAGGTTTCCGCTGACGTGTCGGGTTTCTACTCCGACAATCCGGCACTGGTATTAGGCGCGTTCTTCGCGGTCTATGTGGCGGTGACGGCCGCGTCGCTGCCGGGCGCGGCGATCATGACGCTGGCGGCGGGCGCGCTGTTCGGCCTTGTGACGGGCACAATCCTTGTCTCCTTTGCCTCGACCATGGGGGCGACGCTGGCCTTCCTCGCCTCTCGCTATGTGTTGCGCGATACAATGGAGGGCCGCTTTGGCGACCGCTTGAAGGGCATCAACGAAGGGCTGGAGCGCGACGGTGCGTTCTATCTGTTTACGGTGCGGATGATCCCTTACATCCCATTCTTCGTCATCAACCTTGTATTTGGCCTGACTCGTATCAAGACCCTCACATTTGCCGTGGTCAGCCAAGTCGGCATGTTGCTTGGTACAGTCGTTTACGTGAACGCGGGCACGAGATTGGCCGAAGTCAATGACCCCAGCGATCTGCTTTCGCCAGCTTTGCTCGCATCGTTCCTGTTGCTGGCTTTGGTCCCATGGATCGCGAAAGGGATTATCGGCTGGATCAAGGCGCGCAAGGTCTACGCGGGTTACACCAAGCCAAAGAGCTTTGACCGCAACATGATTGTGATCGGCGCGGGATCGGCAGGGCTTGTTTCCTCGCTGATCGGCGCGACGGTCAAGGCCAAGGTCACTTTAGTCGAAGCGGGCGACATGGGCGGCGATTGCCTCAACACCGGCTGCGTGCCGTCCAAAGCGTTGATAAAGAGCGCCAAGGTGGCCGCCACGATGCGCCACGCGGACAAATACGGCCTGACCCCGCACGAACCCGAAGTGCCATTCAAGCAAACAATGGCGCGGGTGATGGACATCATCAAGACGATCGAGCCCCACGACAGCGTCGAGCGCTACACCGGGCTCGGCGTCGATGTGGTCAAGGGTTACGCCAAAATCATCGATCCCTGGACGGTTGAAATTGCGCTGAATGAGGGCGGCACACAGCGCCTCACCGCGCAGAGCATCATTATCGCCACTGGCGCGGAGCCGGTTGTGCCCCCGATCCCGGGCATTGAAAACTCTGGCTATCTGACTAGCGAGACGCTGTGGCAGGGGTTGTCACAGTTCGACAAGCCGCCTGAACGTGTGGCGGTGTTGGGCGGCGGCCCGATTGGATGCGAGCTTTCTCAGGCGCTTGCACGGCTTGGCTCGAGAGCCTCTCAGATTGAGATGGCGCCGCGTGTTCTGGGCCGTGAAGACGAAGAGGTTTCGGCGGCGGCGCAAACCGCGCTTGAAAGGGCGGGTGTGTCGGTGCTTACCGGCCATCGCGCTGTGCGGATCGAAGACGGCGCAGTGATCGCTGAAGCGGACGGACAGGAAGCGCGCGTGCCTTTTGACGCGCTGATCGTGGCGGTGGGCCGCAAGGCGCGCTTGACGGGCTTTGGCTTAGAAGAACTGGGCGTCGACACCGACCGTGTCGTTGTGACCGACGAGTTCCTCGCAACCAAATTTCCCAACATCTACGCCTGCGGCGATGTGATGGGCACCTACCAGTTCACCCACACCGCCAGCCACGAAGCTTGGTTCGCCAGCGTCAACGC
>JBCCKJ010000254.1:0-4025 GCA_039027455.1 Pseudomonadota bacterium
CGTCGCTGATCCGCGCGCCCGCTTCGCGCGCGATCAAGGACGCGGCGGCAATGTCCCATTCAAAGCCCCATCGGAGCGTCGCGACCAGATCGGCGCGGTCGTCCGCCACCATCGCGATACGCAGAGCGATCGAGTTCGGCTTCTCGACAATAACGAGATCCGAATCGACGCTGGGCAATTGATCGATGGGTACCCTTGATCCCGAAAACTCGGTGCGCGGACTCGCGGTCAAAGGGCGTTCGTTCAAGGTCGCCCCCTTGCCCGCTTCGGCCACCCATTCTTCTTCACGAGCCGGGGCCAAGAGCACGCCAATCAACGGCTTGCCCGCACTCACCAAAGCGACCGATATCGCCCAACCAGCGCGCCCGCGCACATAATCGCGCGTGCCATCGATAGGATCGACCAGCCAGATTAGGCCGCTGTCCGTGCGCGCTTTATCGTCAGCGCTTTCTTCCGAAAGCCACGCCGCCGATGGCAAGAGCGCGGTTAGCTCGCGTCTCAAGAATCGATCCACTTCCAGATCCGCTTCGCTGACGGGATTGCCCGGCGTTTTGTCCCACGTTTTGAGCTCATGCCCATCGCCGGGCCAGCGCGCGTGCGCAATCCGACCCGCTTCGCGGACGATCTCAAGAAGGCGGCTGCGGTCGATCATATTGGCCATTAGTCGTGGCCGTGCCGGAAGGCCTTTTCAAGGGGCGCAAGACGTGCTTAGGCGCCTGCGACGGAACCTCTCCCCAGTTCGCTGGCCCGCACGAAGCGCGGCGCCGCTGGGTAAACAAAGCAAAGGGATCATTGCTCATGAACGTCCACGAGTATCAGGCTAAGCAATTGCTCAAGGAACACGGCATTGCGGTGCCCGACGGCCACGCCGCGTTGACGGTGGAAGAAGCCGTCGCCGGGGCCAAGAAGCTGCCCGGACCGCTCTACGTGGTGAAAGCGCAAATCCACGCCGGGGGCCGTGGCAAAGGCAAGTTCAAGGAATTGCCCGAAGACGCCAAGGGCGGCGTGCGCCTCGCCTTTTCGCTCGATGAGGTGGAAAGCCACGCCAAAGAAATGCTCGGCAACACGCTGGTGACGATCCAGACGGGCGAAGCGGGCAAGCAGGTCAATCGCCTCTATGTGACCGACGGCGTCGATATCGAAAGCGAATACTATCTCGCCATGCTCGTTGATCGCGCCACAGGCCGCGTTGCCATGGTCGCCTCGACCGAAGGCGGCATGGATATCGAAGACGTCGCGCACGAGACCCCGGAAAAAATCACTACGATCACGATCAATTCGGCGCAGGGCTTCATGCCGCATCATGGCCGCGCGGTGGCTTTCGCGCTCAAGCTCGAAGGCGATCTCAACAAGCAGTGCCAGAAGCTGGCGAAGCAGCTCTACACCGCATTCATGGCGAGCGACTGCGACATGCTTGAGATCAACCCGCTCGTTGAAACCAAGCCGGATGCGGATGGCAAGGCCTCACTGCTGGTGCTCGACACCAAGATGAGCTTTGATGGCAACGCGCTCTACCGCCACCCCGCGATCGAAGCGATGCGCGACGAGACCGAAGAAGACCCGGCCGAAGTCGAAGCGAGCGAATACGATCTCGCTTACATCAAACTCGATGGAAACATCGGCTGCATGGTCAACGGCGCTGGCCTCGCCATGGCGACAATGGATATCATCAAGCTGAACGGCGCGTTCCCGGCCAACTTCCTTGACGTGGGCGGCGGCGCGACGACCGAAAAAGTCACCGCAGCGTTCAAGATCATCCTCAAAGACCCGGCGGTCGAGGGCATCCTCGTCAACATCTTTGGCGGTATCATGAAGTGCGACATCATCGCCAACGGCGTGGTGCAGGCGGCCAAGGATCTTGATCTTCAAGTGCCGCTGGTGGTCCGTCTTGAAGGCACCAACGTCGAAGCGGGCAAGGAAATCCTGTCCAATTCCGGCCTCGCCATCGTCCCCGCGGACGATCTGGGCGACGCGGCGAAGAAAATCGTCGCCGAGGTCAAGAAGGCCGCCTAAACCTTCAAGCCGTACGAAAACGAGGGAGGCGGGGTTTAGGCTCCGCCTTTTTTGTTGGCGCCGCTCCTAATTCGCAGGGCCGTATCGGAACACAAGTTCCTGAACCTTGCCCTGATCGTCTTCTCCAACGGCGACCGCGATCACGATCCCCTCTTCTGGCGCGGCCCTGTTCTGACAGCGTATTGTGAACGTATCGAAATAGGCGGCGCATGGCTCAATCGCGACCAATGGGTAGCGCTCCGCTTCGTTCTTCTCCTCCCATCCCGTTAGATCGGGATTGAAGTGCTTGATCGCGATCTCGAGGCTTTCGGCGACCGGGCGGATGAACATGTGCTCGGTGAAGCGGATCGAGCCATCTTCATTGGTCTGGACGAATGTGCCCACCATCGTGTCACCATAGGGCGCCGTCCAGCTTTCGGTCGCCCGCCAACCGCGCACACCGGGCCCGGCCCAGTCGCCCGCCAGCCAATCGAGTTGGTCTACCGTGGCCGGTGGCGATTCGGCCCCTACTGCCAGAGACCGCGTTTCCTGAGCGGGCTGAGCCGCCACCGACGGCGCGAAAGCCAATCCCAACCCCATCAAAGATGCCCGAATTGCACGCATGTCACTGTCCCTCCCGCGCATGTTCCGTTCGCTGCAACACTAGCGCAAACGCGAGGTAATGTCCCCCTTGACGCCGGGGCCTAGGGGGGCGAGGACATACGAGGAGACGGGCCGACAACGGTCCGCTGGGATAGCGCGACGCGCTTGACGTTTACGTAAACGCGAGCTAGGCGCGCCTTCATAGTTTTACGAGCTCGGGCAAACGCACGAATCCGAGCATGGAAGGGAAGGAACACTCCGATGAAAATCCTCGTCCCCGTCAAGCGGGTGATCGACTACAACGTGAAGCCGCGCGTCAAAGCCGACGGCACCGGCGTGGACCTCGCCAATGTCAAGATGAGCATGAACCCATTCGACGAAATCGCCGTCGAAGAAGCCATCCGTATCAAGGAAGCGGGCAAGGCTGAAGAGATCATCGCCGTTTCGGTTGGCCCGGCCAAGGCGCAGGAAACGCTGCGCACCGCGCTCGCGATGGGCGCCGACCGCGCCATCTTGGTTGAGACGGAAGAGGAAGTGGAGCCGCTCGCCGTTGCCAAGATCCTCAAAGCGATCGCCGACGAAGAGCAGCCCGGTCTCGTGATCCTCGGCAAGCAGTCCATTAGCGACGATTCGAACCAGACCGGTCAAATGCTCGCCGCGCTGATGGGTCGCCCGCAAGGCACCTTCGCCAACACGGTCGCGGTCGACGGAGACAGCGTCGAAGTGAAGCGCGAAGTCGACGGCGGTCTTGAAACCGTGAAGCTGACGCTTCCGGCCATAGTCACCACTGACCTTCGTTTAAACGAGCCGCGCTACGCTTCGCTGCCCAACATAATGAAGGCGAAGAAAAAGCCGCTCGACACCAAGGCTCCGGCCGATTTCGGTGTCGATATTACGCCGCGTCTCACCACCACCAACGTCGCCGAACCGCCGGTGCGTCAGGCCGGTGTAAAGGTCGAAGACGTCCCCGCGCTCGTCGCCAAGATCAAGGAAATGGGGATCGCGTAAGCGGCCCGTTTGGGAAAGGACACACAACAGATGAACACTCTCATTCTGGTCGAACACGACAATTCTTCGGTCAACGACGCGACGCTGGCTGTCGTCACCGCCGCCTCCAAGCTCGGCGACGTCACCGCGCTGGTGGCTGGTCACGATTGCGGCTCGGTCGCCGAAGGCGCCGCCAAGATCGCGGGCGTTTCCAAGGTGCTGAAGGCGGACGACGCCGCTTACGCCAATGGCCTGGCGGAGAACGTCGCGCCTCTGATCGCTGGCCTGATGGACAGCTACGACGCGTTTCTCGCGCCCGCCACCACGTCGGGCAAGAACATCGCGCCGCGCGTCGCCGCCCATCTCGATGTCATGCAGATCTCGGACATTCTCTCGGTCGAAGGCCCCAAAACCTTCACCCGTCCGATCTATGCGGGCAACGC
>JBCCKJ010000255.1:0-4019 GCA_039027455.1 Pseudomonadota bacterium
GGGATTGTATCGTTGCATGGCGGTCGGGCGGGCTGGAACCAGCGGCTCCAAGTCGCCCCGCATAGCGACCCTTCCATCTTCTTGCAGGCCAAGGCTATCGGCAAAGAGAAGGCGTCCGCCTGAAAGCGTTTGCAATGCGACGCGGAAATCCGCCTGCCCCATGGCGAAACAGCCATTTGACCGTCCCATGCGGCCCCACTTGGCGAGATGAGTCGGTTCCGCGTATTTGGCGCGGTGCATGACGATGTACCGGCGCAAGGCTGCGTCGTTGGTCGGATCGAGCCCGCCCAATCGGACAGAGGTGCCGTAGCGCCCCTGATACCATTCCCAGGTCACATAGGCGCCTCGGCTGGTCGCATTAGAGCCTTCGACGTTGGAATACCGATCAAGCCAACCGTCGTGTTCGGGATCTGAGCCCGCTCCATGACTGACATGGAAGCTCTGGACTTCAGACAAGCCCAAGTTGACGAAGTGGAAGCGCTTATGCGCGGAATGCAGCCCATAATCCGCGATGCCGACGATATCGCGTTTCCAGATGGCGTCTCCGGCGCGTTCGAGCTCGTTTCGAGCAATTTTGAACAACGCTCTGTCCCGCGTGGACCCTTTGGCAGGCTGCGCGGCCACGCGAGCGGGAAGCGTCAAAGCCGCGCCGGTCGCCAAAGTGCCTTTCAAAAGTTCGCGTCGGTTCATGTTTTTATCCTACACTTGCTTTGGTAGCGCGCAAGTGAACGCCTTTGTTCCCATTCTACCGCGTCGGCGCGTGGATTTGGTTAAGATACGGCTTTCCAGCCCGGCTCCGAGCTTTCGTGAATCGCCTTGGCGGCCATACCGAGCTTGATCACGCCCGGCATATTGCCTTTGATAGTGTCCCCAATCGTCGCCAGTTTCGCGAGGCGTGGGTCACCTTCTTTCATCATTCGAGCGACTGCTGGCCCTGTCGGATGGAGGCGGCTTTTTGCGTTGAACGCGGCGATCTTCTCGTTCGCGGCTAGGATCGCCGTGCTCATCAAATTCGCCATGACGGCGTAAGGATATGTAGCGGTGCTGTCCGTGAGCGGCGCGGGCGGGCACAGCGCGTTCTTCTCTTCGTCCGTTTCAAAGTTGGCTTCGATAAAGGCGGCGAGCGCCGCGCTGTAAGGGACGAACGGCGCTTGCACGATCTGGAGCGTAATGGTGTCGCCATCAAAGAACGGTCGCGTGTTATCACGTACCGAGAACGGCACCGCTGTGGCCGTGCAGTTAATGAACAGTGTCTTTTCGGGAAGGCTGACGGTTTCGGATGCGAAATGCATCGCGCCTGGTTCGATCTTCGTCACATGGCCTTGCCGATAGACGTCCGTGATCTGGCGCAGCAGCGCCACTTCGCCTTCAGAAATCACAGCAAAGTGGAACATCTTGGGCGTCACGCTCTCATCCAGCCTGAGCATTGTGCCCCGGCGGCCCAGTTCCGCAAACATTTCCTCGCCCGTTTCCGAAGCGGTGGCCGCTTCCACCAAGTCGACCTGAAACTTCACCAGATCTTCGATAGCGTGATAGGCGGGTTGCAACAGCTTGCGGTTAAACATCCAGCTGTCGCGCGGTCGCACCCAGCCTATCTTGTCCGCTGGAACGCCCGCCTCCAACAGCCAGACACCTGTGTCCATCGCGGTTTTTCCACCGCCTATGATGACATAGTGATCGGGCAGATCCGTTGTGTCTTTCCAAAGTGCGGGTAGGTCGCCCGGAACCGCGAAGCGTGTGCCCTCGGCAATCTCGAAGGCTGGCTTGTGCGTCGATGGGACCGAGGTTTTGAACCATGTTCCGTCCACCAGTTTGCGGCGCACTTTGATGGTGTGGTTCTCTCCCGAGAGGATGCCCTTGGCGCGGTGTTCGCCGCTTTCACCACCAGCGTATTTGGTCATGGGAAGGTATTCGACCCGCCCGCTCGGCAGCAGCCGCTCGCTCACAAGCTTACTGTAATAAGCCAGGATTTCGGCGTGCGGGGCGAGAGGAAAGAGACCCGCATTGTGCCCGCGTGTATCGCGCCGATCCGGGCACATCTCCATCGAATTGACCCCATATGTCGCGCTCGGCTGATGCAGCGCGACAAAGGGATAGGCGTCATTCCAGTGGCCACCTGGTTTGGCGTGCTTGTCGACAATCGTAATGTGGCAGTCGGGGTCTTCGTCGAGCAGAGTATCCGCAAAGGCGAGCCCAACGGCTCCCGCCCCAATGATCAGGTAGTCGGTTTCGAGGTTGGGCATTAGGGGAATCTCCTGCCTGTAAATGTGGGCGCCTTAGCAGCCTTGATTAGTAAGAGGGAGTCGGGGTTTTGGGCGCCTCGAAAGCGGCGTTAGCCTCAGCCATTGTCAGCATCGAACGGGCGTGTCGGGCGGCGACTTCGCGTTGATCATCGCCGTATCCCCCACCCAAAGCGGACGCGATTGGCAGGCCGCGTTTGCGCGATTCATTCACAACAAACCGGTCCCGTTCTGTTAGCCCTTTGTCGGACAGCGCCAAGCGGCCAAGTTTGTCGTTCACGTGCGGATCAACGCCGGCCTGGTAGAACACGAAGTCGGGATCGAACTGGTCGATCGCTTGCGGGAGGGTGTGTTCGAGGCGCTCCAGATACGCGGTATCGCCCATCGCGTCTGGCAAACCGATATCGATCGATGAGCGGGCTTTGCGCACCGGGAAGTTCTTCTCGGCGTGCAGCGATAGCGTAAGGATATCTTGTCGACCTGCAGTCAGACTCGCTGTCCCGTCTCCCTGATGCACATCAAGGTCGACGATCAAAATCCGTTTGGCATCGCCTTGCGTAATCAGGCGGTTGGACGCCACAGCCAGATCGTTGAACACGCAATAACCCGCTCCGGTGTCAGCGAGCGCGTGGTGGCTGCCCGCCGCGCTGTTCGCCGCGTATCCGTGCTCCATCGCCAGCTGCGCCGCGAGCCAGGTGCCGCCATTGGTGTGACGCACGCGGTCGCGAATGCGTGTCGTGACGGGAAAGCCAATCCGGCGCTCTTTCTCGTGGGGCACCTCGGCGCGGAAGACCTCGTCGACATAGACGGGGTCGTGCACCGCCTCTAGCCAGTCGCGCGGCATCGGATCGGGGGCGTGTTCGGTCATGGGCGCGCCCGATTCCCTTAACGCCTCCATCACGAGATAGTACTTGTCGAACTTGAACGTCCCGCGCGTCGGGCGCGGAGCCATGTAGTCGGCGTGGTGGACAACGTGGAGCATGTGGTGGCGTTAGACCTCGGGGGTCAAACGGGCTGCTTGGCGAGCCGTTCCAGTTCTTCGTAAATCGCGTCTTCACTGCGGCTGGCGGCATTACGCCAAGTCGTCGCCGTGTCCGCGTTCACGATCGCGCCTTGTGGCGTCACCACCAGCAGGTTCGGTGTGCCCGGGAGTTCATCGATCCCAAATCGCTGGGCAACCTCGAGGTTATGCCCGTCTCCGGATTGCGGCATTCCGACATTTACAAAGACGAGTTCGTATTCGTGCTCAATCAAGGATGCGAAGCGCGGTTTACCCAGCCATCCGGCCAAGGCTCGGCTGTCGTGACACCAATTGGCGCCCATGACGACGAGGACGCGCTTTCTGGTCTCACTCGCGCGAGCCATCGCGTCGTCCACATCCGCTACCGCGTCGTCCGATACCGTATAGGCTCTCGCTTCAGGATAGTCGTGATCTTCATGCCCGGACGCGAGAGTCGCGCCCCCGACCATCATCAAAGCGCCGGCAAGGCCTGCAATGAGCGGTTTGATCACTCGGCGGCTTCGGCGGTTTCCGGCGCGTGGGGATCAAATGCGACGGCCTCTCCCGCTTCGATCTTGGCAGCCTTTTCTTCAACCAGCCTTACAATGTGATCCAGCATATCGTCGTCATCAATCGCGTGCGCTTTGAGACCGGACAGATAGACCATGTGCTTGCCATTGCCGCCGCCGGTCAGGCCGATGTCGGTTTCGCGCGCTTCGCCGGGACCGTTCACCACGCAGCCGAGCACAGAGAGGCTCATGGGCGTTTTGATGTGCTCA
>JBCCKJ010000256.1:0-3993 GCA_039027455.1 Pseudomonadota bacterium
AGAATGAGCGACGAAGAGAAAAAACCTGCACGCAAACCGCTGGGCCTGAAACGGGCGGTCGACGCTGGCGAGGTCAAGCAGACCTTTAGCCACGGCCGCACCAATAAGGTCGCGGTTGAGGTGAAGCGCCGCCGCAAGCTCGTCAAACCGGGCGAAACGCCCGCGCCCGAGGCTGCGCCAGCACCCGCTCCGGCGCCTGAACCCGCACCTGCCCCCGCTCCGGCGGCCAAGAAGGCTGCGCCCAAGAAGGCGGCGGCCTCCACGGAAACGCCCCAAGAACGCGTCGCCCGTCTCCAGCGCGAAGCTGAAGAAGAGCGGCTGAAGATGGCCGAAGAGGCCCGCAAGCGCGACGAGGCCAAGGCCAAGAAAGACGCCGCGAGCGCGGCGGAAAAGCGCGAAAAGAAGAAGGCCGAGGAAGAGGAGGCCGCGCAACGCGCTGCAGAGGAAGCCGCAGCGGAAGCGGCGGCGGCTGAGGCGGTTGGCGCTGACGAGGCGGCTCCGTCGGAAGCCAAGGGCTCCCCCACGCCCGCCGCGCGCAAGTTCACGCCTATCGCGCGGCCCGAGCCAAAGCGCCCGGCTAAGAAGAAAGACGACAAACGCGGCGCGCAAGACGCCAGCTCTGGCGGCGGCAAGGACAAGCGCCGTTCGGGCAAGCTCACCGTTTCCAAAGCGCTCAACGAAGACGAAGGCCGCCGCGCGCGCAGCCTTGCCGCGCTCAAGCGCGCTCGCGAGAAAGAGCGCCGCGCTCAAGGCGGTCCCTCCGCGCCGCGTGAAAAGCAGGTGCGCGATGTCATCGTGCCCGAAGCGATCACGGTGCAAGAGCTCGCCAACCGCATGGCCGAAAAGGGCGCGGACCTTGTCAAAGAACTCTTCAATCTGGGCATGATGGTCACCGTCAACCAGACGATCGACGCGGACACCGCCGAGCTTCTGGTCGAGCAATTCGGCCACAACATCCAGCGCGTTTCCGAAGACGATGTCGACATCAAGGTCGAAGAGGATGTCGATCCCGAAGAGACGCTCAAACCGCGTCCGCCGGTCGTGACCATTATGGGCCACGTCGATCACGGCAAAACCTCGCTGCTCGACGCGCTGCGCGGCACCGATGTGACCAAGGGCGAAGCTGGCGGCATCACCCAGCATATCGGCAGCTACCAGATCACCACCAAAGATAAGCAGAAGATCACCTTCCTCGATACGCCCGGCCACGCCGCGTTCAGCGAAATGCGCGCGCGTGGCGCGAACGTGACCGATATCGTGGTGCTGGTGGTCGCCGGTGACGACGGCATTATGCCGCAGACGATTGAGGCGATTAATCACACCAAGGCCGCGGGCGTTCCGATGATCGTCGCGATCAACAAAATGGACAAGCCCGAAGCCAACGCGGACAACGTGCGCAACCGCCTGCTCGAACACGAAGTGATCGTGGAGAAGCTTTCGGGCGAGGTGCAGGATGTCGAAGTGTCGGCGACCAAAAAAACCGGTCTTGATGACCTGCTAGAAGCTATCAATTTGCAGGCCGAACTGCTTGAATTGAAAGCCAATCCTGATCGTGATGCGGACGCCACCGTGATCGAAGCGCAGCTCGACAAGGGCCGCGGCCCGGTTGCAACCGTGTTGGTTACACGCGGCACTCTGAAACGCGGTGATACCTTTGTGGTCGGCACCGAAAGCGGCCGCGTGCGCGCCGTCGTCAACGACCAGGGCAAGCAGATCAAGGAAGCGGGGCCCTCCATGCCGGTCGAGGTTCTGGGCCTTGGCGGCGTGCCTTCGGCGGGCGATCAGCTCACCGTGGTCGAGAACGAACAGCGCGCCCGCGAAGTCGCCGAGTATCGCCAAGAGAAGGCGACTGAGAAGCGCACCGCGCTCGCGCCGACCAGCTTCGACACCATGTTCAACAACCTCGCCAGCAACGTCATCGAATGGCCGGTTCTTGTGAAGGCGGACGTGCAGGGCAGCGTCGAGGCGATCGTCAACGCGCTCCACAACATCTCGAACGATGAGATCAAGGTGCGCGTGCTTCATGCAGGTGTCGGCGCCATCACCGAAAGCGACGTGCAATTGGCCGCCGCTTCGGAAGCGCCGATCATCGGCTTCAACGTGCGCCCCAACGCGAAAGCGCGCGATCTGGTGAAGCGCGACGGCGTGCGGATGATGTATTACGATGTGATCTATCACCTCACCGAAGAAGTCGCGAAAGAGATGGCCGGCGAGCTTGGCCCCGAACGGATCGAAACCGTGGTCGGCCGCGCGCAGGTCAAAGAGGTCTTCAAGTCCGGCAAGAAGGACAAGGCGGCGGGTCTGCTCGTCGAAGACGGCGTTATCCGCAAAGGCCTGTTCGCGCGTCTCACCCGCGAGGACGTTATCGTGTCGGCGACCACCATCGCGTCGCTGCGGCGCTTCAAGGACGATGTCGACGAAGTGCGCTCGGGCCTCGAATGCGGCGTCGTGCTGGAAGACACGAACGACATTCAGCCGGGCGACCAGCTGGAAGTCTTCGAAGTCGAGGAGCGCGAACGCACGCTTGAGGTTGGTTAACGGCTAAGGGACGGCGATGGACTGGCGTGACCAAATCCAGGAGGGCGCGAACGGCTCTCCGCATTCCAACCTGCTGGGCTCGCGGTTTGTCGGTTTCGACGAGGAAACCGCGACCGCGACCATGCGCTTCACTGTCAAGGAGGAGATGACCACCTGGCGCGGCGGCGTGCAGGGCGGACTGGTCGCGGGCTATCTCGACGATGTGATGGGCTACGCTTTCGTCGCTATGTCGGGCGGCGAACAGGCGCCGCTCAACCTCGAAATCTCAATGCAGCTGCTGGGTCTGCTCCCGGTCGGCGCCGAGATCATCGGCAAGGGCCGCGTGGTGCGGGCCGGTCGGCGCGTTGTGTTTCTCGAAGCCGAGCTATTGAGCGAAGACGGCCAAGTCCTCGCGCGGGCCACATCCACCGCGATCCCGACCATGCGCCCGACGCCCGACGAAACGGGAATGGGATCCTGATGGCGCGCCGACAGGACTTCACCGCCGAGCAGCAATCGGTTCGCGTCCTGAAAGTGGGCGAGAGGGTGCGGCATATCCTGTCCGAACTGCTCGCCCGGCAAGAAGTGCACGACGAGGTTGTCAGTGCGTCCAACATCGCAGTGACCGAGGTGCGCATGACGCCCGATCTGCGCCACGCGACCGCCTATGTGAAACCCCTGCTGGGTGCAGGAGAGGACGATGTGGTCCATGCGCTGCGCCAGAACACGGCGTTCCTTCAGCGCGAAGTGGCTAAGCGGTTGAGCCTCAAATTCGCGCCCAAGCTCAAGTTTCGCAAGGATGAAAGCTTTGCCGAAGCCGACCGGATCGAAGCGCTTCTGCGCGATCCCAAGGTGGCCAGAGACCTGGACGATGACCTGGGTGATGATCTGGACGAAGGACCAGACGAAGAGGCCTAGCCCTTGCCTGGCGCGCCGCCATTTGGTTCGTCGATGCCGCGCCGATTTTCCTACCTATACTGGCTTGTGCCATTCCATCGCGCGAGGCACGGCTCGGCCAAAGGCTGCGGTTTTCCGCCACGCCCCCCTGTCCGTCCGGTGGAGAGTTATAGATGCAAGTATCAGAAATGTTTATGGTATTCTTGAATGATTGAAAGTGACACGGTGTCACTTTTGTCACTTTTACTCGCCGCTATAGCCCGCCCTCTAGCGGCGCGAGGCGAGCGTGGCGTTGGGCAGCATCAGCGCGTTCAGCGTGATCTTGACCTTGTTGCCAACGATCACCTGATAGCTCTTCATCCCGTATTCGCGCCGATCAATCGTGGTCTTGCCCGTGAAGCTGATCGGCTGGCCCTTGGGCGCTTCCAAGGGGGGCGTTTCGAACTCGACTTTCAGCGTCGCGGGCTGGGTCACGCCGCGTGCGGTCAATTCGCCTTCGACGACGCCTTTGTTGGCGCTGGTGAGTTCGAGCCGTTCGCCGACAAAGCGCACTTCGGGGTATTTCTCGACCCAGAAGAA
>JBCCKJ010000257.1:0-3982 GCA_039027455.1 Pseudomonadota bacterium
GCGCACGAGATAGGCGAGCAATTCCTTGTGCCCGCCAACGGGCGCGTAGATCCGAACCGGCGTCGGGCTATTGCCTTCGAGTTCGCGCAAAGTGGCGTAAACCTCTTCGCCCATACCGTGGAGCCGCTGATACTCGAATGGACTGTCCGCACTCATCTGCTTGATCGAAGCGATGGTCAGCGCGTTGTGCGTCGCGAAGGCGGGGTAGATCACGTCGTCGTGCTCAAACAGACGCGCCGCGCACGCGAGGTAAGAAACATCGGTCGCCCGCTTGCGCGTGAAGACGGGATAATCTGTGAAGCCGCCGACCTGCGAAATTTTGATCTCGCTGTCCCAATAGGCCCCTTTGACCAGCCTCACGAAGACCTTGCGCCCATGGCGGCGCGCGCATTTGGCGACCCAGTCGCACAGCGGCACGCCGCGTTTCTGATAGGCTTGAATAGCAAGGCCAAACCCGTCCCAACGCGATCCATCGCTTCGCAAAAACAGAGCGTCATCCGCCATCAGCTCTTCGATAATGTCGAGGCTGAGCTCCAACCGCTCGGCCTCTTCGGCGTCGATAGTGAAATGGATATCCGCGTCGCGCGCCTTGGCGGCGAGATCGCGCACGATCGGCACGATATCGCGCCGCGCCTCTTCGGCGTGGAGGTAGAAATACTTCGGGTGCAGCGCGGAGAGTTTGACCGAAATGCCGGGAGAGCCTCCGACGCCCGCGGTCGCCTCTTTCGCCAGCCGGTCCAGCGCGCCCTCGTAAGCTTCGCGATAGCTGGCCGCGTCTTCAAAGGTCATCGCCGCTTCGCCGAGCATATCGAAACTGTGGGTGAGGCCCTTCGCGCGTTCGGGCGCGGCGCGCTTGAGCGCTTCGCCAATCGTGCGCCCAAAGACGAATTGCCCGCCCATGATCTTCATCGCCTGAAGCGTCGCCTTGCGGATCACCGGCTCGCCCAAACGGTTCATTGTGCGCTTCAGGGTCGATCCCATGCCGCGCTGATGCTCTTCTGGCGGGTCAAGCACTTCGCCCGTCAGCATCAGCGAGAACGTCGCCGCGTTGACAAAGGTCGAAGAGCTTTCACCCAGATGCTCACCCCAATCGATAGTGCCGATTTTGTCCTTGATCAGGGCGTCGGCGGTTTCGTGATCGGGCACGCGCAAAAGCGCTTCGGCGAGGCACATCAGCGCGATGCCTTCTTCGGTGTCGAGCCCGTATTGCTGCAGAAACGCGTCGATTCCCGAGGCTTTGAACTCGCGCGCGCCTTTGATCAGTTCCACCGCCATCGCCGCCGCTTCACCGGCGACCTTCTTCGCGGGCGCGGCCTGTTCTAGCCGTTTCGCGATGCAAACTTCCTCCTCTTCCCGATACGCGCGGCGCAGTTCGCTGCGGTCAATTCTGGCGGTGGTGGAGAGAGGAAGGTTAGGCGTGGTCACGTCTCATGATCGCTTTTTGAGAAGGAGTTCGAGTCGCGTTGCGGCGCGACAGCGTTTCATACGACCAAAATCGCTCGCATTCGAGAGGCGATGAGCGCTACAGCGCGGCGCATGGGAAAGCTGACCGGAATAAAAGTCGTCGACCTGACGCAGTTTCTACCAGGTCCGATGATGAGCGTGATGATGGCGGATCAGGGCGCGGACGTGATCAAGGTGGAGCCGCCCGCCGGAGACGCCGCCCGCACGCAAGCGCCCTTTGCGAACTATGGGGGCGAAGAACACTCGGTGTGGTTCGCCAATCTCAACCGAGGCAAGCGCTCGGTTGCGCTCGATCTGAAGAGCGAGGATGGCAAAGCGGCCCTCCGCGATCTCATTGCCGAGGCCGATGTGTTTGTGGAAGGCTTTCGCCCCGGCGTTATGAAGCGGCTGGGGTTCGATTACGAGGCTGTGCGCGCCATCAAACCCAACATCGTCTATTGTTCCATCTCCGCTTTCGGTCAGGAAGGCGAGCTGGCGCATCACCCCGCGCACGACATGGCGGTGCAGGCGCTCGCAGGGTTCCTCAGCGTCAATGACGGGCCCGATGGCGCTCCAGTGGTGCCCGGCGTAGCCAGCTCAGATATGGCCGCGGGTTTGACCGCTCTTTCCGCCGTGTTGATGGCCTTGCTGGGCCGCGAACGCACCGGCGAGGGCGCGTATATCGACACCGCGATGTTCGACAGCCTGCTACCGTGGTGCGCGCACACAGCGGGAAGCGCGATTATAGGCGGCGCGTCCCCCATGAGCGCGCGGCAAAGATCGCTCGGCGGCGCTGGCTTTTACCAGGTCTACGAGACCGCCGATGGCCAGCATGTGGTCTTGGGCGGGCGAGAGCTGAAATTCGCTCAGAACCTGCTCACCGCACTGGGCCGCACGGACTTGCTTGCTCTGGCCGAGGCTCAGGCGGACGAGCAGGGCGAGCTGATCTTGTTCTTGCGGGAGACCTTCGCCACGAAGAGCCGGGCGGAGTGGGTGGAATGGTTCTCCGACAAAGACGTCGCCTTTTCTCCCGTTCTCGATTTTCGCGAAGCTCTGGACGAGCCGCACGTGGCCGAGCGCGGCCTGTGGGTCGAAGCGGAAGGCGGCGGGAAGCACATTGCGCCCGCCATTCGCTTTGCGGGCGAAGACTGGACGCCGGGCGCGGTGCCCGATCTGGGCGAAAGCGACGCGTGAGCCTGCGACTGGAAATTTCGGGCGGCGTCGCGCGGCTGCTGATCGATCGCGCGGACAAGCGCAACGCCTTCAGTCTGGCGATGTGGGAAGCGTTGCCGGACCTATTGGCTAAAGCGCTAGCCAACTCAGACGTCCGCGCGCTGGAACTGACATCGGCGGACCCGGACGCCACCTTCAGCGCGGGCGCGGACATCGGCGAAATGCTGGCCAATAAAGATGATCCGGAATGGCTGGCGCGCAAGCAATCGGCCATCAATCGCGCGCAGTATGAACTGACGCGCGCGCCCATCCCAACGCTAGCTTTTGTGAATGGCGATTGCATCGGCGGCGGATGCGGCCTTGCGATGGCTTGTGATCTGGGGGTGGCCGCGCCCGGCGCGCGGTTTGGTGTAACGCCTGCGCGCTTGGGGCTTGTCTACCCGCTGCACGATGTGAAGCTGCTGACCGATCTGGTCGGGCCCGGCCAAGCCAAGCGCTTGCTATACACCGGCGCGCTGATCGACGCGGAAGAGGCCCGGCGCATCGGCTTGGTCGAGAGCGTTGAAGACAGCAGCGCTCGGACCTTAGAGGCGATCCTCGCCAGCTCGCCCTATTCGCAGAGCGCCGCCAAAGCGTTTGTGCGCCGCGTCCTCGACGGGCAGAGCGAGGACGACGCCGAGACGCTAGACATCTTTGCCAAGGCGTTTGCGGGCGCGGATTTTGCCGAAGGCGCGCGGGCGTTCTTGGAAAAGCGAAAGCCCCAATTCGGCCCTCGGCCAGACGGAAACGGCGCGTCACCGACGCCATCGGAGTGAACACCTATGCCTGATTACGCCTTTTACTGTCGCGACGGCGAAGACGCGCCGCGTATCCGACCAACGGTGCGCGAGGCGCATTTTGAACACATCTTTGCCCATGTCGGGAAGTACAAGCTGGGCGGGCCGCTCAAGAAAGAGGGCGAGGCGATCGGATCGCTGGTGATTATCGAAGGCGCGGATGAGGCCGAAGCGCGAGCGATCTTCGAACAAGACCCCTATTTCGTCGCAGGTGTTTGGCAGTCGATTAACGTGACCGAGTTTGAATTCCTGACCGGCCTCTGGCGTCCGTCCGAAGATGGGCCGTAAGCGAGCATCTCAGCCTACTTCTTTTTGGCAAACAGGCGTTTGGCCACTGCGTCCAGCTTGGCCATAACGTCGGGATCCTGTTCTTCGGGCGCGGTGATGACGGCGGTGTCGAGAGTGGTGTCAATCGGAGAGGCTTTGCGCTTTTTCGGCAGGGCCTTGATCAGCTCCACCACCATGGCGCGCGCCAGCTCGCCGTTCTTGCCCATTTGCGCGACGACTTCTGCGACATCGACTTCATCGCC
>JBCCKJ010000258.1:0-3957 GCA_039027455.1 Pseudomonadota bacterium
GCCGCACATGAACCCGCGGATCACAATTACGGAGCCCGGTGTCTACGACCACACGGACAGCCCGACCGAAGACGTCGAGTTTGCGAGCTATTGCACAATTGAAGCCACCGCACCCGTCACAATAGGGTTCGAAGCGGAGCAACCGAGCGACGCCGAGGCCATTCTGCAGCTGCGTACGAACGGGCTGTGGTTCAAAGGTGAGAACATCACCATCGACCATCGCCACATGCTCCAAATTCAAGTGCGTGACAACGCAAGGCCGCATGTCTTCGAAGGCTGCACGATCACGAACAGCGCGGGACGCGAACACTATTGGCGCAAAGGCATCCGTCCAATCGTGCCGGTCTTTTGGTCAAGCGAGTTTCCCGACAGCGCGAGCGCTTGGTATCTCGATTGCGAAGTCACCGAGATTGCGAACGGCGCCGTCAACGCGAACATGGTCCGAGGCGTTCTCTTCAACAACACGTTTGGCGACACCTGCACCGCCTCGCTCGGGGTCATTGGTTGCAAGTCATCACGTCATAACGGTGCGTTCTACGCCAGCGACGTGCCAGCCATGACTATACAAGGGCCAACAGGCGCAACGCTTGATCTTGAAGGAGGCAACGACGCCAGCGCTCGCACCCTTACAGCGCGTGAAGGCGGCGCAACGATCGGTGTGTTCACCATCGAACGATCAAACGCAGCCTACCTAGCTGGTGCAAACTATAGCGTGAGCAATGTCGTTGATTGGATCAACGACCTCTCGGGTTGGTCCGCGACACTGCTCGACGACACGCGCCGCGCGACGGCCTTAAGTGTACTCGGCAATAAAGGCGCGGCGTTTTCCGATCTCGATGTTAGCTCACCGCAGACTCTTGTGACGATGTTCGACATCCACGGGGATTTCTATCAGCAGCTCTTCGGCAACACCAAAGCCTCCGAAAACCTGCTCGTTTACGGGAACGAAGCGACAGATTGGACGAGCCAGTGGGCGATCCTGAATTCTGATGATCCTTTGGCCAAAGACGTGTCGATTTTGAACAACGCCGCGCATTTCAATCCAACCGAGACCATTCCCTACGCCATCAACTCCGCCTTCTTCACTCAGTTTGCGGGTGGCGCACAGAGCCACGTAGTCTTCGCGCACAACACATTCGCCAATCAGGGTGTGCTCCTAAGAGCAGACCAAAGCTTCGCTCCGGATGGCTACTCGCTGTTTGCAAACAACTCAGTGCGTTCAATGCGCTGGGAAGGCATTCCCTCCGGCAGCGCGACAATAGCTGACAACCACGTCCATGATCTTTCAGGAGAACCCCAAGGCGGGTTGCGCAGCGCATCCGGCGGCAACGAGCACTCGCTTTACGTTGATGCGGAGAGTGGGAATTTCACCGCCGCTGGAGACCTTGCAAGCAACCCGAAAGCGCCCGTCTTCGGAACCGATACTGGTGGAGATCCTCGAAGCGAGCCAGCGCCTGCGGGAGCGAGTTCCCAAATAGGTGACGCGCAGGCCCAACCCCTCGACTTCATCGCCTACGGCCAATCCAACACACTCTTTTGGGTTACGCGATCCGACAGCGGCACGCCTGCCCCGCATCCCGACACTCAAGTTTGGGACATTGATACACAGGCCTGGATTTCGCCCTCTGGCGAGGGTGCAATCCAATTCCTGAACGCTATGCGTTCCGCCACAGGTAGGCCTTGTCGTCTCGTCTTTGGCGGGGTCAGCGGTGTCCCAATTGACCGACTTCAAAAGGGGCATCCCGACGGAAACTACGAAGCTCTTATAGCCGACATTCAGGCTTCGGGCATCGATCCGGCGTTCATCATCTGGCATCAGGGCGAAGGCGACGCAGCCGGAACTGCACCCACAGCGGGCGACTATCAGGCTGACCTCGACACGCTGCATGGCGACCTTGCCACGGACACAGGCAGGACGCGCGCCGAGCTTCCCATTGTTCTGTCCAGCCTTGCCACGACCACCTCGCCCAGCGTTGCGACCGATGCGGCGTGGCAGACGATCCAGAACGATCTCGCCAGCATCACCGATAGCTATCCGAACATTCACTTTTCGCATTCGAACATGACGGCGGTTCGGCTCGACACGTTCCACTGGAACGCAGAGAGCTATGGCGAAAGCGGAGCCCTATCGGCGCAGACCGTGCTTGTGCTTTTGGGGCGGCAATCGACGCGGCCCAACTGGACGCTTGATCTCATCGCGGAACGGATCAGTCCAACGCAAACGCGGGTGAATGTTACCCACGCGCTTGGCAATGACTTCACGCCTATTAGCAGCATCACCGGCTTTGAGGTGAGCGGCGATGCGGGAAACAACTGGATCACCGCTACGGGCGTGCGTGAGAACCCGACCAGCATCATCCTCGACCACGCTGATCTTGGCACGTCAACGCGGCTCATCCGCTACCAATACGGGCGCAATCCTGACATTTCCGGCGCGGTGCGGGACAACAGCGCTTTGGCCGTTCCGCTGCAGTTCACGGTCGGTTCGCTTGTGGCCATTGGCGCCGCGGCGGCCCCGGTGCTTACCCATCACAATTCCTTCGAGGTAGGGGGGGGAACGATCCACAGCGGTTCGATCCCTCTCTTGGGCGTGACCGAGGAAAGCCTGTGCGTGATCTCCGGTCAGCATCGCGGCAATGTGGACCTATTGTCCCTCGAAGTGACGGCGCAGCCTTCGGGCACGGTCCTCTCGCCGATCTTGGTCGATGAAGACACATCCGGATCGCGGCCAACGGCTTACCTCTACCGCTCGGTTGTTCCGGCAAACACCACATCCATTGACCTTGTTGCGACCTATTCCAGCAACACGTTTTCGCGTGGCATCTACCACGCCTGGACAAGCGTCGCTTCCGGCCTCAATTCGCTCGTCCCTGTCGATCAAGCCAGCGTCCGCGAGGCGTCTTCGGCTTCGGTGACCGGATCACCGCAAACGAGCGCGGGCGGCTTCGTCATTGCGGTGGCCACCACTCGCGAGACCAGAGGCCTTGGCACGCTAACGGGCGATGAAATCTACAACGTCCGCGACCAGCAAGAGAAGAGCAACTTCAGTTGGGTCGTGGGCGACGCGCAAGACGTTTTGGCCAACGCGGACAGCGATGTGGACGCGACGTTCAACGCCCCCGGTGAAATGGCGATTGTCGCGGGGAGTTGGAGGTGATCCTTGGTTCACCCCATCGACCAGGCTCTTGACCCGCCCACCTTGCGACATCCGCCAATCGGAAGACCAAGCAATGAGCGCCGCTAATCTAGAGTGGATTGCACAGCCGACGGTCGCTTCGCCAAGCGATCCCTGAACGCCGTCCAAAAGTCAGTAGGCGTCTTCCAAAGAGCAAAAGCACCAGCGAAAGCCACAACAAGCGATTGGAGGCCGAATACCGTTACGGGATCGGTTTCAAAGCTTTGGACTGCAAAGGCCGCCATGAGCAAAACCGGTCCGATCCACGCAGAAGCCACGAATTGGTGCAGCCCAGCGCCAGCTCCGAAGAGCATGCCCCAAAAGTCTATAAAGCATCGTATGGAGAAAGCTGCGGCGATGCCAAACAATCCGAACTGGGACGAAAGGAGCACTAGCAAAACGAGATAAACCGGGAGCTCAAACAGGTGCAACGTGGCGACAAAACGCCCTTGGCCGCGCGCATGAAGATAGGAGTAGGGCACGTTAGCCACACCGTTTATCCAGATCCCGGCCAGAACAATCTGGGCGACGTGAATGGATCGGGGGTCAAGACTAGAGCCCAACCAAAGCTTCAGGAGAGGCTCAGCGAAACAGATCAGAGCCACGATCACCGGCAGAAATAGGGCCGCCACGATAACGGTATAGTCTTGGCTTGCTTGTTCGGCGTCCAGATCATCCATGGCGGCAAGCCGAGGATACAAGACCTGCGCAATCCCGATTGGAAACAGCAGGGTTCGGCTCGCGACTTGGAACGGAATTGTGTAGGCGGCCACCGCGACGGC
>JBCCKJ010000259.1:0-3949 GCA_039027455.1 Pseudomonadota bacterium
CAGCATTGCACTCTCCTGTTGAGGGGTTAATCCTTGACGTGTCTGTTGCGCCGCTTCGCAGCTATGTCCAGAGAAATGGCGCAAGCGCATCAGATCTGAGGGGAAAGGCAAAAGCACGATGCGGCTCAATCCGTTCGACACATCGAAAATCGACGTGCGATCCAGTCGCGCGGGCGGCGGACGCGGTGCACGGCGCGCGGGCGGCGTCGGGATTGGCGCTGTCATCATCGCTCTGATCGCCGCGCTGGTTTTTGGGATCGACCCGAGCCAGACCCTCACCGTGCTTGATAGCGCTACTCCCGCCACTTCCAACGCCTCTGCGGGCAGCGGAGACATGACAGAGGATCAAGTCTGCCGATCGGGCCCCTATGCGCGTGAAGCATGCGAAGCGCTGACAAGCCTTAATCAGACATGGGAGAACCAATTCGCGCGGGCGGACATACCATTCCAACAGCCTTTCCTTGATCTGTTTCGCGATGGCCAAGTGCAAACCGATGGCTGCGGGGGCGCCACCTCCGCCGTGGGCCCCTTCTATTGCCCGGCCGACTTCGGCATTTACATCGACGTGACGTTCTTCGATCAACTCGCGCAGATGAGCGGCACACGTGGCGATTTCGCGCGCCTTTATGTGATGGCGCACGAATATGGCCACCATGTTCAGAATTTGACTGGCCTCGCGGCGCAGGTGCGCGATGCTCAGCGACGCAACCCGCCAATGGCTAATCAGCTGAACGTGGCCATGGAGCTGCATGCAGATTGCCTTGCCGGCGTGTGGGCCGGCCTCAACAGGGGGCGCTTGGAATCGGGCGATTTGGAGGAGGGCCTGCGCGCGGCAAGCTCTGTGGGTGACGACACCATCGCACGCAGCACAGGGCGGCAGATCAAGACCGAAAACTTTACCCACGGCACCAGCGAGCAACGCGTTAACGCGCTTCGACGCGGGCTTCAGTCTGCCGATACAGGAGAGTGTAATGCGTATTTCGAATAGACTTACCCATCGTAGCGCGTTGACCGCAGCCCTTGCCTTCGCCGTTTCGGCCTCGGCTTCGGCCCAAGACATCGACACCGAGCAAGCGATGGACGACGCCAAAGACATTGCCGAAACGCCTTTGGAAGATATCGGCCTCGCCAAAGATGAGATCCCGCCGGAACTGATCGAAACTGTCAAAAACCCATACTCAAAGACTGGCACCGACAGTTGCAGCGCTATTATCGGTCAGGTCGAAAAGCTGAACGCGGTGCTTGGGGACGATATCGACGTGATCAAGGAAAAGGCGGGAAAAGACGTCGATACGACGAAAGCGGCGAAGAGCTTGGTCGGGTCAATCATCCCGTTTCGCGGCATTGTCCGCGAGATTTCAGGCGCCGCGGATAACAAACGCAAAAGTCAGGCGGCGGTTGTCGCGGGCATGGTCAGGCGTGGTTACTTAAAGGGATTGGGCCAATCGCGGGGCTGCAAATATCCGGGACGCCCCAAGGTCAATTAGACTTGAATGCGAAGGGCCGAGCCGCAAGCAAAACTGCGACCCGACCCTGTTGCATTCGACTTGGACGACGCCTTAGGTGGGCGCACTCTCGCCAGACGATAGGTTCACTTTCGCCCACTCGATCCCGCGCGTCGTATACATGACGGTCGCCAGAGCGAAGAAGAGCATGAGCGAACCGATCACAAGCGACCACGCTTCCAGGTTCAGCAACACGTAGAGAACGGCGTAAAGCCCCGACAAAAGAGCAGCAATAAAGCCCGCGCGCAGCCACCCTCCCAGAACCGCAGCGCTGTAGCTTGTCAAAAGCCCGATAATAGCAGAGCTCGCGATGACATAGGAGAAGCCAAATCCGATCATCTCGGCAAAGGCCAGCAGCATCACGATGAACAGGATCAGCCCGGCTCCGGTTAGCATGTATTCGGCCGAGGCCACGCGAGCGCCGCCAACGATGTCGAACATCAGGAACGCGGTGAACGTAAATCCGATGAACAAAAACCCGTATTTGAGCGAGCGTTCGACCTGTTTGTATAGGTCCACCGGCTCGATCAGGCGGATCGTCGCCATGCTCTGAGCCTGCGGCATAGGAGCCCGCGAATAACCATCGCCTTGCGGTGAAATCGCCGGCAGTACGAGGGGATTCTTGCTCACAAGCGATTGACCAAGCGCCAGATTGGAGATCGACCACGAGGCTGAAAACCCTTCTTCGTCTACCTTTCTATCCGCCTCATTTGGCAAGAAGCCTCCGGCAAAACTGGGGTGCAACCATGATGATCGCACAGCGAGATCGGTTTCCTCGCCGCGCGGAACAAAGCCGAACGCGTTCGAGCCGCGCACCGAATACTTAAAGTCGACGATGACCTCACCGCCATCGCTCCAATCCAGAAAGGCGTGGACCCCCGCCCCTTGATCAGGATTGGCCAAGCCCGGACGCAGATCGAGCCGCTTGCGATCAACGATCAAACGGGCGTCGGTTTGCAATCCGCGCGGGTCGGAGATCGGCAATTGCAGGATCGCTTCGTCCAGCAACAAGCTCTCAGGATCAATGTCGAGGCGGGCCAGATCGCCCGGCATATCAAAGCGCGCCTCTCCATTGATAACGGCGTCGTAGACCACCGTGCGATGGATGGTGCCGCGCGTTCGAACTTCGGGATTAAGCACCGCATCGAGCGTCTGCTTGCTGGGCGCTATGAAGAGCCTCTTACGAACCTCGAACGTTCGGCGAACGGGCTTGCCATCGACCGTCTCCGTCGTTTGCGAGCGCGAGATGTAAGGGACCATCAAGGTGGGACCAGCCACCGCTTGTGGCCCGGCCCAAGCCTGAGTGACCGAATTTTGCGCCACACGCGCTTGATGCTGGCGATCACCCACCAACCAATACACCATAGCCAATGGCACAACGAGCATCGCGCCTATGACCCCCACCAGCACCAGTTTCATCCCTGGGCTTCGCTCATCTGACATACTTCACACTCCCTGATATGAGGTGAAACGTGCATTATGGGCGATGAACTGAATTGGCTGTGAACGGTGAAATGGAAAGACGGCGGACCGCTCTCGCGACCCGCCGTCCCGTTTTTCGCTTCTCTATAGAGGCTTAGCGGGTCTCGTTACGCCAGTTCTCAATCTGTAGGTCGAGTTCCTTGAGAACCCCTTCGCGAACTTCGGATTGCATCTTGGAATTCTGAGCAATCGTAGCGCGCGCTTGTTCCAGACCGGCAAGAGCCTGCGCCATGATGCGCGATTGGCAGATCACAACTTCGGTGCCGCCGTTTTTGAGCTTTTCGGTGGTGGCCACGTCTTTCGGTCCGCTGTCGCAAGACATGCGAACAAAGGTGCGATCCGGCCCACCGGCTAGCGCGGCCCAGTCTTCGCTCTCGAACATCTCCTTAAGCTCGACACGCACCTCGCGCAGTTCCTCATCGGCCTGCGCGAGGCCTTGACGCACTTCCTGAAGAACCTCTTCAATCTCTTCCTCGCTTAGCTCTTCATCGCGCTCGATGACTTTGACCTTGGTCCTTTTGGTCTTCACCGGCTTTTCTTGCGGCTGGGGATCCCTGATCTCGATCTCGCTTGTGTCAGGATCAACCGTTGTGATCGTTCCGACTTGCACAGCCAGCGCGACCGGCGGTGCGGGAGGTTGAGGCGCAAGCGGGGTGACAACCGCCGGCGAAACCGGAGCGATGGGCGTCACAACCGCCAAAGGAGACGGCGGGGCGGGCGGCGCTGGCGGTGGGTTTGGCGCGTCCGGTGCGGACACCAGACTCTCAGCGTAGGTTACCGATGCGGTCAGCGGCAAAGCGAGAATCGCCGTCCCAAGCATCACGCGCGAGGCCATCTTCCGGCTCTTAGTATTGGAGGATTGTTCTGTCATTTTTAGGTTCCTCAGTCGTTGAATTATGGATTTGTCTCCCAGCACCGGACACGCCATCGGCGCGGCGAGCGCAACGTTGGGTCCGGCGGCG
>JBCCKJ010000260.1:0-3937 GCA_039027455.1 Pseudomonadota bacterium
ACGCGGCGGTTGGCAAAGCTGCGCCCGTCAAAGTCACGCTCGATACGGTATTCAATCGGCGGACCTTCCACCCCGCCACGAAGGAAGTAAGCGTGCAGCGAATGCGCGTGCTTCGCTTCCGGGACACTGGCCTGCGCGGCTTGCAGCGCTTGCGCCAACACTTGGCCGCCAAACACCCGGCCCATGCCACCTTTTTGCGGCCGACCGCGATAGATGTCGGAGGCGCGCTTTTCGACAGTCAGCAGTTTGACGAGGCCTTCGACGAGATGTTCTGGAGATGGAGTGTCGCTCATGGCTGCGGCTCATGCTGTCGCACGCAAAGCGCGTCAAGCGGGCCGCTTTAGATCAAAACTAAGCGCTGTGTGTTTTTAGGCAAACGAAGCCGAGTTAAGCGCCCCGCGGGCGCGCATGGAGGCGCCGACAAAGCCAAGGCCCATAATCAGCATCAGCCATGTCGAAGGTTCAGGCACCGCCGGCGGAGGCGGAGGGGCGACCGAAATGCCTGTTATGGAAACGTTATCGACAATCTCCACCAACCCAGACGACTGAAAGCTGGCGTCGACGAACTCAAAGGTCGCCGAGTTGAAGCCGTCCGACCCATCGCCAGCGTTAAAGAACACCGACTGATTGAGCAGATCGTCCTGATCGAGCGCTACGCCGACTTGTGCGGTCTGGGTGCCGTGGAAGAAAAGCGTCAACATGGCCATCGCCGGCGTTCCAAAGCTGACTGTGTTGTCGTGACCGAAGTCGAACTGGATCGATTGGACATCTGTGTTGAACTGAAACAACAACGCATCGCTGCCCACATTGAACAGCGCTTGGTTGCCGTCCCGCTGAGGGCTGAAATCCCCGATCTGGACATCGCCCATGCCGTTGCTGAAGGTGACGCCATCCACTGTGATCGAGGGACCAGTAAATGCCGGTTCACTCTCGAAATCAATGAATTGTGTCGCATGGCTCGGCGTTGCCACAAACGCCGCTAGTGATGCTGCCAACAGAGCAAGCTTTTTGATCATTGAATTCCCAGGCCCAAGGAACGCTCATGACCTCTGATCCCGCATGATCAAAGGAGCGCTTCAGTTAAAAACTTGTTAACTGTCCCATCTCGCGCATTCAAGGTTAGAATCGACGGATTGAGTGGGTGTCTCTTTATGGGAACACCAGGCGGCCATGCTAAAAAAAGACCCCGCCCGGATTTAACCGGACGGGGTCCAATGTGCTCTTCGAGCGGATTCAGGCGATCAATGCGCACCCGCGAGCGCTGCGAGCAAGAGCAGCGCAACAATGTTGGTGATCTTGATCATCGGGTTTACGGCCGGTCCGGCGGTGTCCTTGTAGGGATCGCCCACCGTGTCGCCCGTCACCGCCGCTTTGTGAGCGTCCGAGCCCTTGCCGCCGTGATTGCCGTCTTCGATATACTTCTTGGCGTTATCCCATGCGCCGCCGCCAGCGGTCATGGAAAGCGCGACGAACAGGCCGCCCACAATGACTCCGAGAAGCAGCGCACCGAGCGCGGCGAAGGCGTTGTCCTGACCCGCGATCAAGTAGATCACGAAGTAAGTCGCAATCGGCGCTAGCACCGGCAGGAGCGATGGGACGATCATTTCCTTGATCGCAGCCTTGGTCACCAAGTCCACCGTGCGGGCGTAGTCTGGACGGCTGGTGCCGGCCATGATGCCTGCGTCCTTGGCGAACTGATCGCGCACATCGACAACCACGTCGCCAGCGGCGCGGCCGACAGCGGTCATGCCCATGGCCCCAAACAGATACGGCAGCAAAGCGCCCAGCAGCAGACCCACGATCACATACGGGTTCTCAAGACCGAAATCGACGTTGGCGTCCGGGAAGAATTCCCGAAGGTCCGCTGTGTAGGCGGCGAACAGCACCAGCGCGGCGAGACCGGCAGAGCCAATCGCATAGCCCTTGGTCACGGCCTTTGTCGTGTTGCCGACCGCGTCGAGCAGGTCGGTCTTTTCACGCACGCTCTCGTCGAGCTCGGACATCTCCGCAATTCCGCCCGCGTTGTCTGTCACCGGGCCATACGCGTCGAGCGCCACGACCATACCCGCCAGAGCGAGCATCGCGGTTGCGCCGTAAGCGAGGCCAATCAGGCCAGCGAGCTGATACGCGCCGATGATTGCTGCGATGATTACAACGGTCGGCAGCGCGGTCGATTCCAGACTGATCGCGAGACCTTGGATCACGTTGGTGCCGTGGCCCGTTTCCGAAGCCTTGGCGATTGAGCGGACCGGGCGGAAGTTCGTGCCGGTGTAATACTCGGTAATCCAGATGATGATGCCGGTCAGCACGAGGCCGATCAGCGAGCACAGGAACAGGTCCATCCCGCTGAATTCAACGCCGCTCGGGCCAGCGCCCAGAACCGCGTTCATGTCGCCCAGAGCGTATTGCGTGACCACGTAGATCAACGGGATCGCCAGCACGGCGGTGACGATGAAACCTTTGTACATCGCGCCCATGACGTTGGTGCCGGAGCCCAGACGCACAAAGTAGGTGCCGATGATCGAAGTGACGATGCACGCGCCGCCAATGAGCAGCGGAAGCGCCATCATCGGAAGCAGCAGATCGCCGAGCACTTCGCTGAACAGCAAAGCAGTCAGAACCATGGTCGCGCCAACGGTCACCACATAGGTTTCGAACAGGTCAGCGGCCATACCAGCGCAGTCGCCGACGTTATCGCCCACATTGTCCGCGATGGTCGCCGGGTTACGGGGATCGTCCTCCGGGATAGAGGCTTCAACCTTGCCCACAAGGTCAGCGCCCACGTCCGCCGCTTTGGTGAAGATACCGCCGCCTAGACGCGCAAAAATCGAGATCAGCGACGCGCCAAATGCCAGGCCCACCAAGCCATCAATAACCGTGCGGTCGTTCGGGCTAAGCTCCATCGGCCCCACGAGGACGTAGAAGAACACCGCGATCGCAAGCAAAGCCAGGCCCGCCACGAGCATGCCGGTGATGGCGCCCGCGCGAAACGCGATGGTGAGGCCTTGTTGCAGACCTTGCTCCGCCGCGGCGGCTGTACGCACGTTCGAACGCACCGAGATGTTCATTCCGATATAGCCGGCTACGCCCGAAAGCACGGCGCCGATAACAAAGCCGACGGCTGGAACCACACCCAGCGCAACGCCTACTATGATTGCAGCGACCACGCCGACCATGCCGATCGTGGTGTATTGGCGGTTGAGATAAGCTTGAGCGCCTTCCTGAATGGCACCCGCAATTTCCTGCATTTTGGCGTTCCCGGCGCTTGCGCCCAGAACCTGTCGGCTGGTGATGAAGCCGTAGATGACGGCCAGCAGTCCCAGACCGATCGAAATCAGTATAAGATTCACGGAAAAAATCCCCTCTTTAACGTCCCAATATTTTTATGGATGGCTCCCCGATTTTCCGCGCGTGTCGATCCCTCGGGTCGCGATGCGCGGCACCTTAGGCACTTGCGAGGGGCTGGCAATAGCGAAAAGCGCTCGATTTCGGGCTTTTCCCTCGGTTTTGACTGACATTTGACCCGCTATGGGACGTTCAAAGGTCGTCAACCGTGGCGATAGCCGAGCGAACCCGGTTCTAGCAACGCGGTCCCGCCAAGGAACAGCGGAGCGTTGCCTTCGGTTTCAACCGTGCCAATGCGCGACGCGGGGACGGGCAAATCAGCGTTCGGATCGGCGGTGAAAAGCAATTCGTAATCATCACCCCATCGAAGGCATTCGTCCATGCGCGCGCTGTCGGCAACCGGGATCAGTTCGGGGTTGAGCCGGTAGGTCACTTCGCTCGCTCGCGCCATCCGCCACGCGTCGAGCAAGAGGCCGTCCGAGATATCCATCATCGCGCTGGCCACCGGAGCCAATGCGCGACCTTCGGACAGTCGGGGTTGAGGGCGGTTGAACGCGTCCAGATGCTGGGCAAACCCTTCAAATCCCAGCAT